>RFIQ01000588.1 GCA_003695565.1 Planctomycetota bacterium
CCACCCTCCCCCCGGGAGGGTCGCGAGTAATGCGAGCGGGGAGGGCCCGCGAGCGGGGAGGGCCCGCGAGCGAGTCCCGATGCCAACCGGCGCCAGCCACTCGCGCTCGAGAAGCGAATGCCCTTGACGGCAAAAAGGCTGCAGACCTAACGTCCCAGGTGGACATCCACTTCAATCCGTTACGGAAACCGTCTACGGCTCGAAATCCATCCTCTGTAGGCCAATCGAGGAAGTCGACATGCCTGTCGCTTTTGCTCCCTGCATCCCGCTGCGTCGGTGCGTACCGGCACTCGCTGTATCCTCGCCCGAGCCAATGCCCCCAACTGTGGCAGCCAGGCACCTGTCCCCCCCTGCGATCGGATGGCTAGCGCGCGCGTGGGCCATGCTCGTGGTAGCAGTGGTGGTTTGGTCGGCCGATCCAATGCGTTGCCTCGGCCAGGACGCTGTATCGCGCGCCACGTCCCAATCCGTTTTGCTGACCAACCAACGGGTGTTACACGGCTCGGTCTCTCATAACGGAAACCTGATCACGATCGACCTGCTGGAGGGTGGCCGCATTTCCATCCCCAAGAACCAGGTCCAGTTTATTGGTCAGTCCCTGCAGGATGTGTACCTTCACAAACGAGGCAAGATCCGCGAGTCCCAACCGGGAGACCATTACCAGTTGGCGCGATGGTGTCTGGTGGAGGGTTTGCTGGAGGAAGCGATTTCGCATTACCAACGGGTCGCCGCCGTTGCAGGAGATCATCCTCGCATCCGTCAATTGGGGGTCACCATTCGTCAGCGTGTCTTGGATGATCCAGAATTTCGCGATTATCTTGGGCTGCCGCACCGGCAAGGGCCGGCTGCTACGCCGCCGAAAGAATCGCCTGTCGTCCAACCGGCGTTTTTTCCCGCCGATTCAGCAGGGGCCGCCGAGGACTCGGTCGCGCTGGCCGATGGCCGCGCCGCCCTGGAAGCCGCTCTGCAGAATCCCAACGTAACGCTCGCGTTCAGCCAATCAATTCAGCCAATCCTGCTCAACCGCTGCTCGCAATCGGCCTGTCATGGCTCCGGGGCCGCCAACCGATGGCGAATCGAACCTCCATTCCCAGGCCACGAATCGGAGGTCACCGAGCGGAACCTGAGGGCCACTTTGAACATGCTGGCTGCATCGGAATCCCTCTCCAAGTCGCCGTTGCTCCAACACGCCACGCATGCCCACGGCACGCAACGCGAACCGGCCATCGCTCCAACCGAACGGTCGTTGGTCCGCCAGTTGGAAACATGGATCCGCGCCACCACATCCCCGGTGGTTCCGGCCGATGCAAGCCTGGCAGCCTCTCAGTCAAGCCAACTCGCTCCCGTATCAACGAACTCGGTACAGCTCAAGGAAGTCCCTCGCAACACCTCCCCGCTGACTCCACAGGGCAGTAGTGGTATATCGGATCTCCCTACCGCCGCTGAACTGGATGCACTGGAACGGGAAATCGAGCGTGAAATGGCTCGGGAAACCGCCACGCGAGGCAAACCGGAATTGGTCGACCCCTTCGATCCGGACGCCTTCAATCGCATGAAGCAGTAACGCCGGAGAAATTCTCCTGGCTCCGCGCCGACCGGAACGCTGCTTCGGGTCCTACGATCCCGATTCCGGTACGTTTCTCCGATTGATCCTCGGTGCGCATGTTCAGCCGAGAGGCGGGGTAGGGGGGAGAGCCGCTGGCTCTGGTTTGCAGCAGACCCGGGCTTTGGCCACCGTGGATCGAGCCAGAACCGACGCCGGCCCCGGGCCGAGCGTACTGGTCGAAATCGGCATCCCAATTACAATCTCCCGCTTACGACACCCCGTCCATTTCCGCTGGGTGGTGCGACTGGTTTCCACCCCAATCGTGGGACCTATCAGGTTCAGGCCGGCCGGCCTGAGTTTCCCACCCTGAAATCGAGCTTTAGAGAGGACAGACACACCGTGCTGCGTACTCACACTTGCGGCGAACTGCGAAAAGAGCACATCGGTCAAACCGTCACGATTTGCGGCTGGGTGGAGAACAAGCGCGACCACGGCGGGACGATATTTATCGATGTGCGCGACCGTTTCGGACGCACGCAGGTGGTTGTCAGCCCCGAGGAGGGGGAGGACGTGCTGAAGTTGGCCGAAACGCTGCGCGGGGAGGATGTCATTTCGGTCACCGGCCAGGTTGCCAGCCGCTTGGAAGGCAAGACGAACCCCAAAATCGCTACCGGAGAGATCGAAATCCGCGGCCACCAGATCCAGGTACTCAACCGCAGCCAGACGCCGCCGTTCTACCCCAACCAGGAGGAATTGCCTGGCGAGGATCTGCGGCTGAAGTATCGCTACATCGATCTGCGTCGGGAGAGCATGCAACGGACCCTGCTGCTCCGCAGCGCGATCATCAAAAGCATGCGGGATTACTTTGCGGAACATCAATTCATCGACGTGGAAACGCCCGTGCTGGGGCGCAGCACTCCCGAGGGGGCGCGCGATTATCTGGTCCCCAGCCGCGTGCACCCCGGCAAGTTCTTTGCCCTGCCGCAGTCCCCCCAGCTCTACAAACAAATCCTCATGGTGGCCGGATACGATCGTTACGTGCAAGTGGCGCGGTGCTTCCGTGACGAAGATCTGCGTGCGGACCGCCAACCGGAATTCACTCAGTTGGACATGGAAATGTCCTTCGTAGACGCCGACGATGTGATGGCCATGATCGACGGGTTGATGGCCCGGTTGGCGCACCAGTTTCTGGATCTGGAACTGCAGACGCCCTTGCCGCGGATCAGCTACGCCGAAGCCATGCGCCGATTCGGCACCGACGCGCCCGACCTGCGTTACGGCATGGAGATCGTCGATGTCAGCCACCTGGCCCAGCAAACCGCGTTCCGCGTCTTTCGCGGCGCGGTCGATGCCGGCGGGTACGTCCGGGGGATCAAAGTCGTCGGCCAGGCCTCGCAGTTCTCCCGCAAACGCATCGATGAACTGACGGAATTCGTCAAGAACGACTTCGGCGCTAAGGGGCTGGCCTGGTTCCGCGTCGAACCAGATGGCAGCCTCTGGTCGCCGATCAGCAAGAATCTCGAGCCGCCAGTACTGGCCGGGCTGCAACAGGCCTTCGACGCCGAACCGGGCGACTTGCTCCTCCTGCTAGCCGACTCCTGGGAGGTCACCTGCAAAGGACTCAATGGGCTGCGCAAACGTCTAGCCGCCGAATTGCGGCTGTACGAGCCGGGACAGTTCCATTTTTCGTGGGTAGTCGATTTCCCCATGTTCGAGAAAGACGACGAAACCGGCCGCTGGGTGGCCATGCACCATCCCTTCACCTCACCGCTGGATGAAGATTTGCCGCTGCTATCCAGCGATCCCACGAAGTGCCGCGCCAAGGCTTATGACTTGGTGATCAACGGCTATGAAGCCGGCGGCGGGACGATCCGGATCCACGACTCCACGGTGCAGCAACAAGTTTTTGAACTACTCGGGATGTCCCCCCAGGACGCCGGGCAACGCTTCGGTTTCTTGTTGAACGCCTTGCAATTCGGCGCCCCGCCCCACGGCGGCATCGCATTGGGAATCGATCGCATCGTCATGCTGTTCGGAGGCCTGGACAACATCCGCGACTGCATCGCATTTCCTAAGACCCAGCGAGCCACCGACCTGATGACTGAGGCTCCAGGCGAAGTCGACGCGACCCAACTCAGGGAACTGCACATCCAAACGGTTCCACCGGGCAAGTAATTTCGCTCAACCGGGCTGTTCGGCAACAACGACGCGGTGACCAGTTGCCGGCGCGACGCCGAGAGAGTCCCTTTCGGCGAAAGGGCCCCACCTGGATCCCGTACGGGGAGTGCGGATGGTTCACGTGGCTTGCATCCGCCGGATGCAAGTCTTGCCGATGCGTTTGCTTGGCTGTTCCCGTAGCCTGACTCGCTGAGTCGGGTCACATTCCGCATAGCCTGACTCTCCGAATCGAGCCCGTCACCATCTCTTCCCACCTCCTCCGCCGAACTGTCAAAACACTGCTTGGCAAATACGTTGCACGGCGGGGGAGGTCGTCCGCGATCGATAATCAATCGCAGCCCTGTATTTCGCAGGACAACTCGCATGTCAACTCGCGGACGGGAGGGGGCATTCATTTCTGACCATCGCGTTTCGAGCCGTGGCCGGCCCAACAAGCCTCTCCTAGGTGCGGGGTGAGTCCCTTTCGGCGAAAGGGACCCACGGGGATGGTAGAC
>RFIQ01000589.1 GCA_003695565.1 Planctomycetota bacterium
GCAGGCCGCGGAGGCGTTCAGGCAGTGGAGGGCGGCGAAGTCGGGACGCGGCCGGATTCCAGATGAACTTTGGGATTTGGCATGCCGAGTTGCCCACACGCACGGCGTCGCGAAGACGGCCGGGGCGCTGAAGCTCGATCGCTATGCCCTACAAAGACGGATGGGCGGTCGTGGTGGAGCACGGGGTAAGGCCGCTGACACTCCGAAAAAGCGTCGTCGTGGAGATGAACAGGCATTCGTGGAACTGCCGCCGGTAACGAATATCAGCCCGCAGGCCGAGTGCGAATTGGAATTCGAAAACCGCCGCGGCACCAGGCTGACGTTGCGTTGGAAGGGAATTCTGGCGAATTCCACTACTGGTAGGCACCGAGCAGCGCACAAGAACGCAAAGACACGCAGGAGGCGATCAGGCGGCGGGGCCGGCGATGTTTAGCGGGTGAAGCCCATGAAGAAGCTGAAGACCTGGCGATCGTCGGTATCGGCGTAGTTGACGGGGTAGGCAAAATCGAACGCCAGCGGAGCGGGACCGAGGGCGGGCACGGTCACGCGCAACCCCAACCCGGGCGAGACACGGAAATTCTCGCTGTTGATTTCGATATCCCGTTCGACCGTGCCGTAATCGACAAAGGCCACCCCGCGCAACATCTCGTCGGCGGTGAGGGGAAAGACGTACTCGAGGCTGCCCAACAGCATCAGTTCACCGCCCACCTGCACATCGCTGACTTTGGGGCTGGCGCCGCGGAAGCTGAATCCGCGCAGGGTGCTATATCCGCCCGCGAAGTAGTTCTCGAAAATCGGAGTCTGCGAACCGGTCACGCCCAATCGAAACGTGCTGGCCAAGGTATGGCGCCCCGTCCCATCGGGGCGTTCGCGGACCAGGAAATAACGCGAGTAGTTGATGTTCCCTCGCGAGTAATCGTACTCGCCGAACACCTGGTCGAAGACCAATTCCAGCAATGATCCCTCGGTCGACATGAACGGGCTGTCGCGCGTATCGTGGGCCACTCGAAACCGGGCGGTGTAGATATCGTTGCTGCCCAGCGCTGCATCCAGTTCGGGCACGCCCGCGATCCGCGGGTCGAAGATCTTAACATCTTCCAAGCGGATTTCGCTGCTGACCGACAAGTCCTTGGTCACTTCATACCCCAGGGCGACGCGGCCCCCCAACCGTTGCTCGGTCCAGTCTCGATATTGACGGGTGTACAGAAATCCGCCCACCGACAAACTGTAGGGCAGGTATCCGAAGAGATTGCGTTCCGACCATGACACCGTATACCGCTCGACGCGGCTGCCCGGCATCAGCTCCATGCGAAAGTTCTGTCCGGCGCCGCGGAAGGCTCGTCCGCTCCAGAGGTCATCCCAGGAGCGTGGAAAACGGCGGATATCGAAATTCCGTTCGTCGATGATCAATTGTCCGGCGACTCCCAAGTCGCTGTTGACCGAACCGCCCAGGATAATCCGTCCGGTCCGCGCTTCCTGCACCCACACGTCGATGGGCGCAATGCGTTCGCGGGGCTGGAATCCAGTAACGCCCGGCGCGGTCATGCTCAGGTTGGGATCGACCAACGGCAACCCAGGTGCAGCCCCGGGGGCACCCACGATGCCAGCCCCACCAGGAGCAAAACTCGATGCACCCGGTGCGATGGCAGCTCCATATCCGTTGCTCGGCGGCAGAATAGGTGCGGTAGTTGCTGGCGGAGCCGCCGTGGCGGGCAGAGAGGAATTCGACTGGGGTGGCACCACGGTGGTCCCCGTCGGCGGCGGTAGCGTAGCAGGTGCAGTGGGAGATTGGCCGCGGACCACCGGCGCTGGGCTCTGCGGTTTCTGAGCAGCAAAGGCGCCCTGGGCCAGCGCTGGACCGGTCGCGTCCGGTGCAGAGCGGGCTGCCACGGGCACGCGGTCGGGCGTGGGCGAACGCTGCGGACCCAACTGGCACCCGCTGACCATCACCCCCAGGGCGACGGCCAGCAGCCTGCCGGCGCTGCGCGGCCGCAATGGCGATTCAACCAATAAGCTGACGTCCTGTCGCATGTTGGTTCCTTAGTAACCGAATAGCTCGGGGTCTTCATCCGGTGGTCGCACTTCGATCCGCGGAGGCTCACCGAGGGCCGGGTTGGTTTCGAATATCTGAGAGAATCGCAGCCGGCGTTCGCTGTTCTCGAGTTCACGCAAGTCAATGTATTGTCCCTCGCGGAGGCCGATGAGGTTCAACACCACGTTATGCTGCGTATGGCTCGAATCGCCCACGATGTGCACATTGATTTCCCCGGCACGATACCGATCTCCCTCCTCGATGCGATACACCAGGTCCAGCATGCCCGGTTCGGACAGGAACCGCGGTTCGGCCACGACGTCCACGAACACGAATCCCTCGCGGCCGTAGAAGTCGTTGCGGATCCGCCGCTGATCCTTGACCATCCGAGCCAGGTTGAAGTAGTCCCCCGGTTTCAGTTCCAATTCTGCGGTCAACAACTCGGTGGTAAAGAACTTATTGCCGACGGTCGTTACATTCCGCACGCGAAACCGCTCTCCCTCATCGATCACAAAGGCCACATCGATGAAATCGCTTCCCTCGTGGTAGGTGATGCGATGGTCGACGCGGGCTTTGAAGTACCCCAACGACCGATAGTAGGCCAAGATCAAGCTGGCATCGTCCTCGATCTGGGTCAAGTTGGCTTTGTTGAACGCATAGGCGGTCAACCCATAGCGGGCATCGCGCGACTTGGTTTTGGTCCGCAGCAGGGCATCGCTGAATGCCGCGTTGCCGATAAAATCGATCGACCAGATGCGTTCCAACGGCCCTTCGGCAATCTCGAAGAAGACGCGGCGATCGCCCGCCCGATTCCCCTCCTTGACGACGATGGCAACCTGGTTGAAACCGTTTTCCTTGTACAAGTCGATCAAGCGTTGACGCGCCATATCGACGGCGAACGGATTGGCCGGTGATCCTACTTCGATCCCGCAGTGCTTGGCCAACATGCGGTCATCCAACCGTTTGTTCCCGTGAAAGATGACTTCGCTGACCGTCGGCTGCTCGATCACTTCCAATCGCACGATGATCCCGTCGCCCACATCCGCGATGCGGGGAGTGATCTTTCGAAACAATTCGGTGCGATAGAGTTCGTGGATATCCTGCTGGAGCTGTTTTTCGTCGAAACTCCGGTCCGGTCTGGTCTGCATGTGCGACAAGATCTTGTGGCGACTGACCGATCGATTCCCTACGATTTGCACTTCCCGCACCAGTTTGCCTTGGCTCAGACCGCTCAACCGCGGCCCCCCCTCCTCCCACAACCGATCGCGAAAAGAAGGGTCGACAAACGCTGGATCGCCGCCGGGGGGCCCACCCGGTCCACCGGCACCTGGTGGCCCTTGGGCCGCCACGCGATCGCCGAAGCATCCAGCCAGAACCGCAGCGGCCAAGATCAGAGCGGATGCGCGCTGAGCAAAGCGATTTTGCTGGATTCTTCGCGCTACCATACTAGACTCCCGATCACTCGTAAGAGGCTGGCCTGCACCGTCCTTGGTTCCGCCGACAATACGATCACTTGTAATTACTGGATGCGACGACTCGCTTCAACCCGGATTCTGCGGTTCCACGTACCGGGTGTACCGGCGTAAGCCGGCAGGCCCGTGTACCGATGCGAGCGTGGATCGGTGGCGGGTCCCGGCGGATCTGCCGCCTCACGCATCCGAGTGGTCCCACCCTGCCGCCCGATCCGGCGCGACCTCGGCGCGGGGCTTGGTCGAGGCTCATGCAGGAGTGGTCTCACCAGCGGACTTCCATCTGGTTGACGATCTCACGCGCGAGCCGCTGCACCGCTTGCAACTGCGCCGTGGCCATGCTTTGGCCCCCTTCGGGAACGAAGTCGACTCCCTGCGTAAACGCATACGCGAGTTCACCGGGGGGGAGAAAGCGATTTTCCATCAAGGGGTTTCCCTGCCGATCGGTCCAGGTGACTTGCACCGAGACCTGCGTCTCGATGGCTCGCGGCTCGTCCGTCGCGACCTCTGTCACGGTGCGCTTCGTCTGCGTCGTGATGCGGCAGTTGAGCGTGCTGTCGGCATTGGGTGAAGCGACGACCTTCATGGGAGTCCTGGTTTCAATTTCTCGCTGCAACGCTTCGGTCAATTGCACGCCCAGTTCCGGGCGCCAGGCATCGTTGCGCACCACCGGCAAATAGACGGTACGGATGCGCGGGTTGTACAACGAGGCGGTGCCGATCTGGTATCCAGCGCAACCAGATGTCAAAACCGCGATGACCGATAGCAGCACCCCACCCAGCACCGACCAGGTCGCATGGTACGCATGCCGGTGTCGGCATCGGCCCGCTGCCGCCCGCCGAGACGGCGGTGCCAGCGCCGTTTTCCACGCCCCATCCAGCGGAACTCGCCGGAGGAGAGTCGGCGAGGATAACCGGCCGCTACCCCTCATCGCGGTTCGCTCCCTCGGCCCGCCAGGGGCGGTCATCGGTTTGGGCACCAAACAACCACACCAGGGTCTTCATCCGCTGCGGCGGATCGTCGGGCAACCCCGCCAGCGCTTCGAGTTCCGCTTGGGCCTGCTGGGCGAATGGCGTGTCCGCGTATTCCGACAACAAGCGCTGGTAATGGAAACGAGCCGCGCCGTATTCCTGCCGCGCGCGTCGGTACTTGGCCTGGTTCCACACGCGTTCCGCCATCAGATAACGGACCCGTGCGTAGGCCTCCCGCAACTCCTTCTCCCGCTGCTGGGCGTCGGCGGGAAACTGCCGGTACATCTTCTTGATCAAGTCCTGGGCCTGGGTCAGCGGTTCGCTGCTGTAACGCGGCCCCTGGTAGGAAGCCAATCGGCATTGCATTTCGAGAAACATGGCGTTGAACAAATGCTCGGAATCGGGGTAACTGATCCGCAGGTCCGCAAACGTCTCAGCCGCCTCTTCGAGTTTGCCGCTCTCGAACATCTCCATGGCCAGCCGCATGGTAGCATCGTCGCTGACCTTGCCAGTCGGGTTGTCCAAACGCAGCTTCTCCAACACGCGTTTGCCATGACCATCCAAATCGTTCCAGGGAAACCGCTCGTCGGTCAAATTCACCACCATGAACGGCTTTCGATCCGCGTGCTCCGTCTTCAGCCAGTAATCGGCGATCTCGAAGCGTCGCGAGTCGATGTGGTCCAGATAGGGATTGCGAGGATACTCCTTGATCAATCGGGCATACGTTTGTTCGGCATCGTAGTAGTCCTCTGCGAAGAACTGACTCTCTGCCGCCATCATCAAGGCATCTTGCTCGAGCGCTGAACTGCGCCAGTTCTCTGCCGCTTTGAGGTATTCACGGGCGGCCTGGCGAAATCGCTGACGGCGGTCGTCGCCGCTCAGCTCTTTGGCTTCAGCAAACAGCCGCTCGGCATCAGCGTAATGCTGTCGCGCCCGGACGACGTCTTTGCGCAGTTTTCGTTTGAAGCTGAACTGCCCCAACAGGCCGGTCTTGGAGTCCACCCTATCGGCTGTTCTACCCTCCAAACGATCGTCGATCAGATCATCCTGAGGCCCCGCGTCAGCCCCTCCGGTGCTGGCCAGCGTAGCCGTGGGAGAGCTGGCCTCCACACTCTGGCGCATGGCTTCGTATTCCGGAACCGGGTTGCGTTTGGACAACAGATTGCACCCGGCTGCCGGCGTCAGCAGCAACCAGGCAGCCAGCACGCCGACCGCACTACGGCTCCAGTGCAGGGCCCGCCGATCCGCAGGTCGACACGGCGCGGAACAGATTCCGGAGCGGGCTCGGCCCGATCGTCGAATCACGATCTCTGCAAATCCTGCAGGTAGGGTTCCATTCGGGGTGGGCGATCGAGTAAATGCCGCATCGTGTCTCGCACCACGCGGCGAACGACGCGAGCGGAATTGTCGGGAAACGTATCCACATCGATCCGCCGCCAATCCGGCTGCGAATAGGCCAGTAGCGCCCGATAGGGGGCCGCGCCCATGCGAATGGATTGCCGCGCGCGATCTTTGCAATGAGTGCAGTAGACTCCCCCGCCTGCTGCGCTGAACAAATACCATCCTTGCTGTTCCCCTTCGTCGGTTGACGACTCCCATGTCACACCGCACTCAACGCACCGCTCGAGGCTGGGCAGATGTCCCGTATGCCGCAGCACTCCCAACTCGAACCGCAATACCACGCTCCGCACATCGGCCGTCCCCGTATCCAACTGCTCGATCGTCGCCACGGCCAGATCGAACAGCTCGGGGTGACTGTCCCCGATGTCGGTCAGCCGGTCGAGCAACTCGGCCACGTAGTAACCGCAATACAGTCGCAGTAAATCCCGGCTGGCAGCCCTAAACCGCCGTTGCAACCTGGCTTCGGTAAGGATATCCAGCGCGTCGCCGGTCTTTGGGATGAACACTACGTGACACAATGACAGCAGGTCAAGTGCAGCTTCAAAGGGGCTCTTCGGCCGCCGCGCCCCCTTAGCCACCAGAGCCCGTTTGCCCTGCTGCCGGGTCAACAGCGTCACCACGCAACTCGTTTCGCTCCAAGGAGTTACACGGAGCACGATCGCATCGTCCTGCTCGGTTCCCATCGCTGTTTCGCCCCGTTTCCGATCGCTAGTGCCCTTGGACTCCGAATTCTGGTCGGCGATTTCGACGGCACCGACCGTCCACAGACCCATCAACGGACATCTCGCCTCCAGTTTACGCCCTGTCCACCAGCGTGCGAACGGGTCACCAGCCCCCCCCGCCCGAGGACTCTCCCCCCGCGCCATCTGGTCGAAAGGGGCGGTCGAGCCGGCTCAAAGTTAAGAGACGATTATGCCCCTGTGA
>RFIQ01000590.1 GCA_003695565.1 Planctomycetota bacterium
GCGCCGATCCATCCGATACCGATTGCCAAAACAAATCCTCGAACCAGCGCGCTGAGCCCGAAATACGGGTCGATCAGCCCTTGCACCGCCGGAGATCGTTCCAACACCCCCAGCATGGCCCAGGCAACCACCACGCCTAAACCAGCAGCGGCCAGTGCCAGGGTGCAGGATTCGCCGAGGATCATGCCGACAACCCGCCGTCGCGGCCAACCTATTGCACGCAATATGCCAATCTCCCTCGTTCGCTCCATCACGCTCATCAACATCGTGTTCAACGTCCCCAACCCACCGATGAACAACGCGATCGTGCCGGTCAACCAGGCCATGGCCCGGGCCATTTTCATCCGCAAATCCGTGTCGACAAACTCTTCGGTAGGCAATGCCAATAAACGATTATCCAGTGCCTCAATGGCGGCGATGATTCGCTGCAACTCCTTCTCGGATATAGGCTTATGCAGCACCACGTCGATGTACGTGGCGCCCCCCGGCCGGTCGGTCAACGCCTGCAGGGTCGCCAACGGCAGAATCATCGAACCGTTTTCCCAAGTCGACGGAGAACGAAAAATCCCCTTTACCGTGTACGGATCATCAAAGATTCGGACCGTATCCCCCGCCTGGACTCCAATTCGTTGGGCCAAGTGAATCCCCAAATAAACGATGCGGTCTGGCCTCGGCTCAGTGGCTGCCGCGCCATCAGACTGACTGCGCGGCGTCGCATTTTGATCTGCGGCAGCAACGATCTCGTAGTCCTCCATCAGCCACGAATCGAGCTCGATCCCCAAGGTGGGAACGCCGTACACGCCCGCATCCTCGATCGATAGCATTTCCAACAGCACGGGTGCAGCGCGGGCCACCCCGGGAATCCGTTCGATCCGCTCAGCCAACTGCGCATCGACCGAACTGCTCAACCGATCTTCAGCACCCTGCCGGGAGACGACCAAATCGACCGAATGGGCTTCGTAGACGGCGGTAAAGGAATGGGTGAATCCATCCGCGATGGCTGTCAGTGCGACGACCGCTGCGATGGCGGTCGCCAAAGCGCACAGGGTCAACAAACTGCGGTGAGGCCGCCGCACGAGGTTCTTTACGATCAGGGCGCTGAATCGCATTGCCAATCCTCGCTCCTATCCAGCAGGCGTATGCCATCCATGGGTCGGTCCGTCGAACGCTACACAGCAACGCTCGGCCATCTCGATTCCCTCCGATCAGCCCATCGCGCCGAAAAAACATTCGCATCAGGAAAACAGGGTAGGATGCGAAGACAGTGCCGTTTTTCAGGTTCGCGACGCAGGAAACGGTTCCGCGGCATCTTCCTTGTTTTCGTGCCGATACCAACTTTAACTTCAATTCTATCAGGCCTGCGACCTTTGCAGGACGATTGCCCAGAGGTCGGGCTCGCGTGAGCCGCACTCCCTGGGGGGACTCAGTAACATGGGCGTACACCGATGAGCGATCGGCGCGGGAAAGGTTGTCGATGAAGGGGCCTGTCGAGATGCGAGCAACCAACTCAAATCCTATCGGGTCCGCCCAGCATCCGCTGCGTCCCTGTGCGGCGCCATCACCTCGCACACTCAACGGTGCCATCGAACCGACCGCCATGCGGTGCGCCCGCCGGCGATACCTGGCGTTGATCGCGCTGCTGGTGGTAATAGCGGTCGGTGGATGTCGCGCCAGACCCTTGGTCACGTGGATGCAGGGCCGGATGGACATGGACGGCGACATGCGCATGGCTGGGGCCATGGAGATGGATGGTCGCATCGAAACCGTACTGCGGGCTGACAACAATGCATCGCGCCTGGTGGCCGTTCCGGTCGCCTTCCCTGCTTCCGCCCAGCGCGAATCTTCCTCGGCGTCCCTTGCCGCCAGGGCTCGCATCGCCATCGTCGATGTCGACGGCGTGTTGCTGAACCAGCCCAGCAATGGCCTGGGATCGCCCAGTGAAAATCCGGTGGCGTTGTTCGATGAAAAACTGGCTGCTCTCGAGGCGGACGCTAGCATCGACGCCATCGTAGTTCGCATCAACAGCCCCGGTGGTGGTGTGACAGCCAGCGACATCATGCGCCGGCGGTTGGAGGCATTCCGCAGCAGAACCCACAAACCGGTCGTGGCGTGCATCATGGACGTGGGCGCAGGGGGCGCTTACTACATAGCAACTTCGTGCGACAAGATCGTCGCGCATCCAACTTCCTTGGTGGGCGGCATCGGCGTGGTTCTGAACGTGTACTACTTAGAGGACGCCTTTGTAAATTTCGGCGTCGTCGCGTTGCCGGTCAAGTCGGGGCAGAGAATCGACAGCCCTTCTCCGATACGTCCTTTAGAAGACGACGAGCGGCAGGATTTGGAAACCATGGCCCGGCAATTGCACCAACGCTTCATCGCCGCGGTGCGCGCGTCGCGTCCCAGGCTGGCCCAGTCAGCAGACTCGCCAACCGCACCGGATGCACCCGCTATCTTCGACGGCCGTGTTGTGCTGGCCCCGGCAGCGCTCGAGGCGGGATTGGTCGACTCAATCGGCTATCTCGATGACTCCGTGCGTCTGGCGCAACAACTGGCGGGCAAGCCTGGCGATGTCCAACTGATCATGCTCCGCCGCGACAGCGATCGGGCGTACACGGCGTTGGATATCTCGCCCAGCTCAGCGGCAAGTCTGCGGTTGCTGCCGGTCAAGATTCCCGGGCTGGAACGGAGCAGCCTGCCCACCTTCCTCTACATGTGGCAACCCGAGCCCACGCTTGAATCCAGTGGCATGCAGTGATCGAAGAATCCGGCCTGGTGCGGTCGAGGTATCTGGGCTGGCACCCCCATGCCCCGCATCCGCCGCAAAGGCAGGGCGCTTTGTCCAAACGTCGCAACGGCCCTAACCGGCTCCGGCACCAACGCGGCGGGTCAGGCAGTTGCCCGGTAGATCCGCAGTGTGCCCAACAGAGTCGCCTGGTGGGCATCGTGCTGGATATCATGGAACTGCGCCTCACGGAGCAACCTCTCGATATCGCCGACCACGTGAAACCGGGTGCGCTGCCAACCGTCAACACACCGGACGATCAAGAAGCGCAGCCGAGCCCAACTCGATGCGGGGTGGAAGTAATCGGCCAGAATCAGTTTTCCGCCCGGTTTCAACAGCCGACGCATTTCGCTGATCGCTCTCCGTTTCGCGGCATCCTCCAGATGGTGCAGCAACAGCGAACAGAAGACGCGGTCGAACGAATGATCGGCCAACGGCAAGTGCTCCGCGTCGGCTCGCAGCCACACTGCGGAGTGGTCCCTCGGCGTTTTTCGCGCAGCCCGCCGCAGCATTCTCGGATCCGCGTCCACGGCTACGACCGACAGACTGGGAACGCGGCCAAGTGCACTCAGGGCCAGCGTCCCCGTTCCACACCCTACGTCGATCACGCGATGCGCTGGATTCAGATTCGCCAGGTCCAACATGCGTTGCTTGAACCGTCGCTCGTTGGTGCAAATGCGCACCAACGGGTCGTACCATGGCAACATCCAAGCCAGGCCGGTCGCGGGGATGATGCGTCGACGGCTCAAGACTTCCTCCGGGCAAGATACAGAGCTCCGGGCGCGGCTCACCGGGTACGGCCCGATCAAAACTGGCTGTGCTGGTACCGGCGGCGGAGCGCCGAACGCAGACCGATGGCAATCAGATTCATGGCGGCAATCAAGCAGATCAACAGAAGAGTTGTGGTAAAGACCATGGGCTTGGCCGCTTCACTGTTCTGGCTCTGGAACCCCAAATCGTAAATGTGAAACCCCAGGTGCATAAAGCTGCGTTCCAGGTGCAGGAAGGGAAAGGTGCTGTCCAACGGCAACTCCGGGGCGAGCTTGACAGCCCCGACCAGCATCAGCGGAGCCACTTCGCCGGCACCGCGCGCCATGGCCAGGATCATACCCGTCATGATGCCGGGCATCGCCTTGGGCAAGACGATGCGGCGAATCGTTTGCCATTTCGTGGCGCCACAGGCCAACGACCCTTCCCGCATCGATCGCGGCACGGCGGCCAGCGCCTCTTCCGTCGCCACGATAACCACCGGCAAGGTCATCAGAGCCAGTGTCAACGAGGCCCACAACAAGCCACCAGTCCCAAAAGTCGGGCTGGGCAGTTTCGCCTCGAAGAACAGTTGGTCGATGGTAGCTCCCACGAAGTAGCAGAAAAAACCGAGCCCAAAAACGCCGAACACGATGCTGGGCACGCCGGCCAGATTGTTCACCGCGATGCGCACAATGCTGATCGCCCATCCCGCCCGCGCATACTCGCGCAAATACAGCGCCGCCAGCACTCCAAACGGCACCACTGCGATCGACATCAGCAACGTCATCACCACCGTGCCCCAAATGGCTGGAAAAACACCGCCTTCGCTGTTGGCTTCCCGCGGCGAGTCGGTCAGAAACTCGCGCCATCGATCGAGGTAAACCCCGGTCTTGGCCCAACCATCTAAGCGGTTGGCGGGATAGCAGCGCACGATATCGGCCAGCAGCAGTTCATGCGGCTGGCCGCTGGCGGTCTGCACCACCAGTTTGTAGCGCGCATTCTCCGCGTCCAACTGATCGATTTCGGCGCGAATGAGATTGAATTCCTCCTCCAAACGTTTACGCCGGGCTTCGATCTCCGCCTCCGCCGCCTGATACTCTGCCGAATCGGTGCCATACTGCAGCTCGACTTCGCGCAATTTCAAACGATCTGCTTCCAACAACCGATTCACTTTTCCCGTATCGATCGTTTCCAGTCGACGTCGCCGGCGCCACCGCTGCCGGACTTCTGGGTGCAACTGATTGAACCGCTCCCAGATCTCAGCCGGCTGGGTCGCGACCGCCTGATCGTCGATGTTGAGCGAAGTGGGAATGCCATAA
>RFIQ01000591.1 GCA_003695565.1 Planctomycetota bacterium
ATGTAGGGTTGTTCGATCACGCTCCAGTCGGCGGGCAAATCCGTGTTGATGAACTCTTGCCGGAACAGGGTCTGCTTGACCTGGTCGAGCAGGCCGATGCTGTCTTTGCGGTTCTTGAATTCATAGACCTCCCGCGGCCGTTTGCCATTTTGTGGATCCCAGTTGGGGAGGAATACGATCAGGGCAGCGGGCAAGATATCCTTGCGATCCAGCACGATCTGGACGCGCGAGTAATTGCCTGCATCGTCGGCCCGCTTGGGCCAGGCCTCCAGCCACACGCTGTCGTCCCCAGCCGGCGGAGTGATGGGCCGCAGCCAGTACCGTTGCTTCAGTTCGGCCGCTTTGACACCAAACACGAACGGCAACGGACTGCGATAGATGCCTTGTCCACGCATCGATGGTGGGAGCTGGATCCGTTCGGCCTTCTTGTTGTTGCGATCGAGAATGTGCACCCATTCTCCGTCGCAAATCCAGTATTCACCGTACTTGTTAGCCGGGTCGACCCGATACTCGGGCTTGGGCGACCTTTGGGCAATGGTTTGCAATTGATCGACGCGGAACAGGCCCTTATCGGGCTTCATGTACTTGAGCACGCCCGTGGCGATCGTCTCCGGTTCCGGTTGATCGCGGTAGACCCACCGCACGAAATCGCACTCGTAGTGGGTGATCTTGTCCGTCCGCTGCTCCCAGATTTTCAGGACCTGGTCCAGGAAATTCTGCTCGGCCTCCGAGAGGGGCCCGAAGGGTGCCTGAGGAGTCTTGGCCACGCCCGCACCGACCGCCTGCTCGGGCGAAAGGACTTGCACCGGTCGGCCGCCCTGCTGGTTTACCTGCTGCGTGACAGCGGTCTGCAAAGCGCTGTCGGATTGCCCGGTCGCGGGAGTGGTTTGAGCCGATACGGAGACGGCCAAACTGCTGATGAGAGCCAGCAGAGCCACAGATCGCAGACAGCATTTCATGAGCATCTTCCGTGACGCACGAGAAATCTTGGTGGATCAAATCAACTGGTCGCAATGGCCCATCCCCTGGGCCCGCGATCCGACTGATCGAAGTGGTGTGATAGTAGCAAGTTCTGGCCGGCCGCCCTAGGTTGATTTCGAGTTTTTTTCCGCGCCGGGTGAAGGTGAATGCTAGCTCACCAGACAAGCCAGTCGATTGCCCCCTGCCGGCAACGATGCGGTGCGATGGTCGCCGCCCCGAGCCTGCGGTGTGCAACGTCCCCTGGCAGTCCGATCCTGACGGTCACTTGCCGCGCGGAGGCTTGCTGGCAGACGGATTCTTCAGTATCAATTCCATTCCCAATGATCCAACGCCGAGACGGGCCGATCTCGCAGGGAAACATCGCAACTGGCAGAGGCCGTGGCTCGATGCCTTGGTACAGGTCGAATCGGAGACGCAATGTTGAGCCACGATCCCGGGAATCCAACAAAAGGGGGCACCGAGTCGGCGGAGAGCTATTACATGCATCCGCGGCAGGAGCGACTGGCGACTTGGACGCATGGGTTGGGCGTGGTCCTGGGGGTCGGATTGTCGGTGTACTTTTGGTCCGGATCCTGGCAGCCCTTCGACCTCCAGGTCGCCGTGCGGGTCTTCGCGGCGGCGGTCATCCTGCTGTACTTTTGTAGCGCCGCTTCGCATGCGGTGTGGGAGCCACGGAGCAGGAACTGGTGGAGGGCCGCCGATCAAGCAGCAATTTATGTGCTGATCGTCGCCACCTACACGCCGTTCGTATGCCTGGCATTTGAAGGACCGACCCAGACCGTTTTCCTGGCCGTACTGTGGGGGCTGGCGGCGGCTGGAGCCGTCTCAAAATTGTGGCTGAAACATCGCATCAATGCGATTTCCACCGTCTCTTACTTGATGTTGGGATGGCTCCCGGCGCTCGGTCTGATTCCGTACTCTTCGTGGTTGAGTTGCGTGGGAATGGCGATCGGCGGCCTTCTCTACACGGCTGGGATTCCCTTTTTAATGCTTTCCTCGCGACACTGGCATGCCCATACCATCTGGCACCTGATGGTCTTGGCGGGAACGAGTGCCCACGCAGCGACAATCGTCCTCGTTCTACGCGCCCAAACCGGCTGAAGCGGCCGCAGCACCTCCCTCGGGTGGGTTGGCAGATAGTCGATGCTGTCGTATTCTGCGCTCTTTGGGCTGCGATGGCATCCAATTCGGTCACAGGTTTTCGAAACGCAATAGCAGGGTCATATGGCGCGGGATTTCTTGGCGGGTTGCAACGATGAGTATGACGTGGTCGTCATCGGCAGTGGGTTGGCGGGGCTGACGGCGGCCAACCTTCTGGGCCGAGCAGGGCACCGCGTGCTGCTGTTGGAACAGCACTACAAATTGGGGGGATTGGCCACCTGGTTTCGGCGTCCCAAGAGCCACATCTTCGATATTTCGCTGCATGGCTTTCCCTATGGGATGGTCAAGAGCTGCCGCCGGTACTGGAACCAGGACATTGCAGACCGGATCGTCCAATTGAAGCACATCCGGTTTGACAACCCGATGTTCTCGCTGACCACCACTTTCAACCGTGACGACTTCACACGACTCCTGAGCACGCGATTCGGGATCGATCCGGCGCGGGTGCAGGAGTTCTTCGACACCGCGCGGGGAATGAATTTCTACGATGACCAGGAGATGACCACGCGCGAGCTGTTCGATCGTTTTTTCCCTGGCCGAGAGGACGTGGTGCGATTGTTGATGGAGCCCATAACGTATGCCAACGGCTCCACTCTGGAGGACCCTGCCATCACCTACGGGATCGTGTTTTCGAACTTCATGGCCAAAGGCGTCTTCATCTACGAAGGCGGAACCGACGATTTGATCAACAGGATGCATCGAGAATTGCGACGCAACGGCGTGGACTGTCGCATTCGCTGCGACGTGTCCCGCGTGGAAGTCGGGCCCCGGGGCGTGCGAGCCGTGGTGGTGAACGGGCGCCGCATCCGCTGTCGCGCAGTGGTCAGCAATTCCAATCTTCGTTCCACCATTTTCCAATTGGTGGGAGAAGAGAAGTTCGACAAGAATTTCGTGGAGCAGGCGCGCGAAGTGCGGCTGAACAACAGCAGCACCCAGGTGTACATGGGGTTAAAGGAAGGGGTAGAAGTCGACGAGTCGACGGGCGATTTGCTGTTCAGTTCGACGGCTCCCGTCTTCCGCACCGATCTACTGTTGAGCCGCGATATCACCAGCCGTACATTCAGTTTCTACTATCCCCGCACGCGGCCCGATCAGAAACCGCGCTACGCCATCGTCTCCAGCACCAACGCGCGGTATGAGGATTGGGCCAATCTGAGCGACGAGGAATATGAGGCCAGCAAGCGCGAGTTGATCGAAACGACGCTCGACGCGCTGGACAAGTACGTGCCGAATATTCGCCAAAAAGTCGACCATGTGGAAGCGGCGACGCCCAGAACCTTCCAGCACTACACCAAACACCAACTCGGGGCAAGCTTCGGCACCAAATTCGAAGGGCTGGCCGTCAGCCGCGCGCTGCCCGACCAGGTTCCGGGTCTGTACCATGCCGGCAGCGTGGGAATCATCATGTCAGGTTGGCTGGGGGCGATCAACTACGGCGTCATCGTAGCCAACGATGTGGACCAGCGTTTGATGCGTGGCCAGGCGATTCCGGCTGGCAACCAGACTGCGTAACCGCGATTCCCCCACACTTTCTTGCAGGATGTCGTCATGCCGCCCCCCGTGCACGTCGAGGCGTTGGTACCGCATCGTCCCCCTATGCTGCTGGTGGATGAAATCGTGGAGCGCAGCCCGACACACATCGTGTGCCGCAAGGCGTTCCGCGCCGATGAGTTCTTCGTTCAAGGCCATTTTCCCGGGCAGCCCATCGTCCCAGGAGTGATTCTCTGCGAATGCGCGTTGCAGGCCGGGGCCGCTTTGGTTGCGGGTTTACCCAGAGAGGCTGTCGACCCGGCGGCGCTCCCGGTTGCCACCCGCATCGACGGAGTGCGGCTCAAACAGATGGTGCGTCCCGGCGATACGGTCGAGATCCAGGTGGAGCTCGTCGACTCGGTTTCAAGTGCGTATTTCATGAAAGCCAAAGTGCTATTGCACGGCAAGCCGGCAGCACGTCTCGAATTCGCGTGTGCCTTGGTGCCGGCAGAATCGTAGTTGGCAATGCGCGGCGAGGCGAGGATTACCGGCACAGGAGAGACCCTAGGCATGAGTGATTTTTTGAAACTGGCGGGCAAACGCATCGTGGTGTTCGGCGTTGCCAACCGCAAGAGTGTCGCGTTCCACGTGGGCCGGGTGCTGAGCGAGGCCGGGGCGGAAGTCATCTACGTGGTCCGCAACCAGCAGCGACGCGACCAGTTGCAGCGTCTGCTCGGCGATCATCCGATCTATGTGTGCGACGTCGAGCACCAGGAACAAATCGATGCACTCGGCGCGCAGCTACGTCGCGACTTCGACGGCTTGTACGGTTTCGTGCATTCGATTGCATTTGCCGACTACAGCCAGGGCATGCGGCCATTTCACGAAACGACGCGGGCTCAGTTTCTGCAGGCAGTGGACGTGAGCTGTTTTTCGCTGATCGCTCTATCAAATGCCCTGCGGGAACAAATGGATCGCAACGGAGCGGTCGTCACCATCAGTATCTCCACCACACGGATGGCCAGCGAATCCTACGGTTTTATGGCTCCGGTCAAAGCCGCGTTGGATTCCTCCCTGGCCTTCCTGACCAAGTCCTTCAGCAAATTCAGCGAGATTCGCTTCAATGCCGTGGGCGCGGGATTGCTCAAGACGAGCGCATCGGCCGGCATTCCCGGCTACGTCGATGCCTTCTTGTATGCCGAACAAATCATCCCCCGCAGGCGAGCATTAACCACTGCCGAAGTCGCCGACGTAGCGGCCTTCCTGATCAGTCCGCGCTCCAGCGGCATTGTCGCACAGACATTGATTGTCGATGCAGGAATGAGTATCAACTATTTCGATTCCGATGTCATCGCAGCAGCCATGCGACCCGACGCCAGAGAGTAAAGCCATGAATCCAGTTTGCGAAGTGCGCCCGGTGGGCCAGGATCGCCGCGCGCAACGCCAGTTCATCCAGTTGTTGTGGGAATTGTACCGCGGCGATCCCAATTGGGTGCCCCCGTTGATCATGCACCAGCAAGAGATAGTTGGGTTTCGCCCTCACCCGTTCTATGACCAGAACCCCCGGGAATGCTTTCTGGCGTATGTCAATGGAAAACCGGTGGGGAGGATTGCGGCCATCGTCAACCGGGAACACAACCGACGTTACGAAGAACAGCGTGGATTCTTTGGTTTCTTCGAATGTGTCGACGACCAGCGCGTGGCGGACGCCTTGTTCACTGCCGCATGTCAGTACCTGGCCGAACAGGGAATGACCGACGTGCGCGGCCCAGTCAATCCCAGCTTGAATTACGAATTGGGGACATTGATCGAGGGGTTCGATTCTCCTCCCACCTTCATGATGACCTACAACCCGCCCTACCACGACAAATTGATTTCTGGGTTTGGGTTCGAAAAGACGCAAGACCTGTTTGCCTACGAAGGGGACGTGTCGATGCTGGCCACACTGGACCCCAAGCTGAATTTCGTCGTGGAGGAGATTCGGCGGCGATTCAACGTCCGTGTGCGACCTTTCGACCCCAAACGGTTCGAGGAAGAAGTCAATCGATTTCTGGACATCTACAACCGATCGCTGGTCGGTACGTGGGGGTTCGTTCCCTTGAGCCCGGGGGAAGTCGCCCACCAGGCAAAGTCGCTCAAGTATCTGTTGCTGCCCGAACTGACCACCTTCATCGAAGTCGACGGCAAGACGATCGGTGCCGGCTTCGGCTTGATGGATTACAACCAGATCATCAAGCGACTCAATGGACGGCTGCTGCCATTGGGCTGGCTCAAATTGCTGCGTGGACGTCGCAAGATTTCCCGCATCCGCTTGTTGAGCGCCAACATCCTGCCCGAGTTTCAGAAGTGGGGCTTCGGCTTGCTGGCCCTGGAACGTATGCTGGAGGATGTCCTCAAGATGGGAGTAACCCACGGCGAATTCTCGTGGGTGCTGGAATCCAATCACTTGTCCCGCAAAACACTGGAACGCAGCGGCGTGCGGCGGACGAAAACCTACCGCTTATACGATCGCAGCTTGTCCGATTTCTCGCCCCGCACGGCTCAGCGGTCTGCCTGATCGACCGCCGGGATCAGGATCGATCGTCCTGCGATGGGGTGTCGCCAGCCGCGCGAGCCAATGCATGGATGCGCTGGATCATGCCATTAAGTCCGCTGCGGCGCTGGGTGGAAACGAATTCATCGAGCCCGATTCGGCGGAAAAATGCGTCGGTATCGAATTGCAGGATGGCATCGGCCGCCTGACCTGAGAACAGGCGTTGCAGCAGCGCGATCAATCCCCGCACCACCTCTGCGTTGGAGTCCGCCGCGAATTCGAACTTCTGCGGATCGTTCGGGCAGGGGCGGCCCACCAGGTACACCTCGCTCATGCAACCGGGGACGGGCGGGCTCAGTTGCTTCAGCGCGGCGAACGCATGGGGCAGCCGGTGGGCCATGTCCATCAACAGCTCCGTCTTGCTCTCCCGATCGTCGAATTCCAAGAACTCTTCCGCCAGGCGATCTGCCGCCTCCTCGACCGAACCGGCCCAGGCAGGCGCGAAAACGATCTGATCGGCCAGCTCACCCCCCGCTTCGCCTCCGCCGGACCGATCCTGAGCAAGCTCCTGCTTCTGGCGCGTACCCACCAAGGCCTCCAAGGCATCGGCCAGGCGGTCGATGTCGTCCATAGTATTGTAAAAAGCCATCGACGCGCGGCAGGTACCGGTCACTTGCAACTGCCCCATCAGCGGCATGCAGCAATGATGACCGGCGCGAATGGCGATCCCCTGTTCATCCAGGGCTCGGGCGATGTCCAGCGGTGCCACGGGCGGGTCTTCCAGCACGAAACTGATGATGGCCGCCTTGGGGCGCGCATTGCCCAAGATCCGCAACCCGGCAATCGCCTGTAGTCTTTCCGTGGCATATTCGAGCAACTGGTTTTCCTGCTGGAAAATTCGATCCCAACCCAAATGCGCGACGTATTCGATGGCTGCCGCCAAACCGATGGCGCCTGCAATATGGGGCGTGCCGGCTTCGAATTTGTTGGGCAACGGCGCATAGGTCGTCTTCTCGAAAGCGACCGACTCGATCATATCGCCGCCCCCCTGGTAGGGCGGCATCGATTCCAACAACTCCGCCCTCCCCCACAGCACGCCTATCCCCGTGGGGCCGTACAATTTGTGTCCGCTGAACGCATAGAAATCGCACCCCAAGGCCTGCACGTCCGTCGCCTGGTGGCCGACCCACTGGGCACCGTCGAGCATCGTCACGGCACCCACGGCGCGGGCGGCAGCCACCATTTCCTGGACCGGGTGGATGATCCCCAGAGCATTGGAAACATGTTGCATCGCAACGATGCGCGTGCGATCGCTGAGGACGCGCTGGAACGCATCCAGGCTCAATCGCCCGTGTTCGTCCGAGTAGACAACCCGCAGTTTGGCCCCCGTTCGCTGGCAAGCCATTTGCCACGGCACGATGTTCGAGTGGTGCTCCAGACCCGTGATCACGATCTCGTCGCCAGGGCCCAGGTTGACCGCCGCCCAGGAGTTTGCCACCAGGTTGATCGCTTCGGTCGTTCCCTTTACGAAGATGCATTCCCGGTGGTCCGGTGCATGGAGAAATGTTGCCACGCGTCTCCGCGCCGATTCGAACGCCTCGGTCGCCCGCTGACTCAACTCGTACATTCCCCGATGCACGTTGGCGTTGAGGTGGGTGTAGTAATGCACCAAAGCATCGATCACTTGCCGTGGCTTTTGGGTCGTGGCCCCATTGTCCAAGTAAACCAGGGGATGACCGCGCATATGGGTATCCAGGATCGGGAAATCGGCCCGGACGGTTTGGCCCAAGTCCTCAACTAGCGTGCTGCGATGGTGGTTCATGATGGCGGAAAAATCCTCGCTGGATCGCATCGAAAACGGGCGCGCGGAACCGAACGAACGGTTGGCGGGCAAGGCAGGGACGCCAACCGGGCCGATCCAGGTGGCTCACCCATGGACCGTAACGCCTCACGCCTCCTCGCCCAAACTCGGCCCCCCGAAATGAGGCCAGTCCTCATTGGCGGAATCCTCATCGCCCGACAGGCAGGCCGCCAACCACGCGCGGAACGGCAGCTCCATGCACTCGGCGTCCACTACTTCATCGTATGACGGGACTCCGATCGTTTCCAGGAGGTTCGTCCGCAACTGCCGATCCCACGCCTCGGATTCCGCAGCCCAGGGTCCCCAATCGGCCAGCCTACGCAGGTCGAGCCCCTGCTCCAGGCGTTCGACCAGAATCGAGGCCAACCCTTCACAGACCACACACCCGGCACCGTCGAACCAGGCTTCCGTGCACAGCCCCGTTGCGGGGTCGATCGACAACTCGATGACCAGCCGGCAACCCGACTGGACGCACTCCGCTTCACCCCAGTGCGATGGGCTGTCGCAACTGCCGTGGTGGTAGGGATCTTCAAAATGTTGCGACACGATGCTGGGAATCGACATAGGGTCAATCTGCCTCGCCGTTAGGCTACAATAAAAAGGATGTCGGTTGAACAAGACCAGCCGTCGAGATCGATTCGGTCACCTTTTCTCTTTTTTCTTATCCTATTTTCGAAATCGTGCCACCGCATTGGGGTGCAGGACGGCATGGCGGCCAGTCCGTTCGGGCCGTCATGGCACGCTTGCATTCCGCGCCGCCGAGGGGAGCTTCGAAATGCCACAAGCCATCGTCGACCCGGAACAGCTTCGCGCTTTCGCCGCCATGCTGAAACGCTACAGCCAGACGCTGCGCGAGTCGACGGGCGCGGTCGCGCAGGCGCAAGCCCGGTTGGCGGAAACCTGGCGGGATCAGGAGCAACGCAAGTTTTCCGAGGAGTTCGAGGAACAGATCAAGATCGTCAACAAACTCCTCGATGCGACCGACAAACACATTCCCTATTTGCTGCGCAAGGCAGAGATCATCGACGAATACTTGCAACGCTGAATTTCCCAGGCCCCCGTTGGCCTGTACCAATCGAAGCGGGGAAGTGCCATGCCAGATCACGCCGACGTACGCTCGCTGGAGCGTTTGGAGGAATTCGAGCAGCAGTTGATGCGGCTGCGGCAATCGCTGTTGAAGACCCTAGAGGATTTGCAACTCGAGGTGCGGCGACTGAGCGATTGGATCGAGCGGGACGCGCGGGCCTACTGGTTGGATCAATACCGTGCGGCACAGCGGCATCGATTGGAGTGCCGCGAGGCGCTGAGTCGGTGTATGGCCACGGTCCGGGCGGACGAGCGGCGGCCCTGTACGGAACAGAAACAGCGATTGGCCCGCGCAGATGCTCGCGTCCGTACCTGCCAGGAAAAACTGCGAGCACAACAGTTTGCAGCGGCGAGCTGGCGGCGAGTGCAAACCAAGGAACAGGCCCGCATGCAGCGTTGCCAAGACATGGCAGAAACCGGGCTGATGGTGGCATTGGAACGTTTGCGAAACCATTTGGAAACACTGCGTCGATACGCCGAGCTGCGCGTGCCGATGCCGCGCTCCATGCCGGCCGAGCCGTCGATAGAGAGCGAGAAACCGGGTGCCCCATGCGACGAATAAGCCATGACTTGCCAGGCGTGATGCAGCGCCTGGCCAAAGTGGGAGAGCAGATGCAGGCCGAGCTGGAGGAGCTCGACCAGGTGTGGAAAGATGACGTCGGACGGACCTTCGCACAACGACACCTGAACCAGGTCGCACCGACCATCGGCCAGTTGGTCAACTCGCTGGCAGGCCAAATCGAAATGGCAGAACGCATCATGGAACAAATCCGAGACCCCGACGCTCCCTGACCAGGCATCCCCTTTCGTTTTTGAAACGCGTATACCTATTGCTCGCAGGAGGGTTGAAACCATGCCCCAATCGCCCACGACGCGTCCGGTCACCTACCGTCGGTTGCATCGGTTGGTACGAGGACTGGCCAACCGCAACACGGTTTATCGCCAGGATCTGCACGTCCGCGCGCGGGAACTGCAGCAACGG
>RFIQ01000592.1 GCA_003695565.1 Planctomycetota bacterium
ATAATGCTGCGCCCTCGCATGAAAATCCGACCAATTTCGTACGCAATGGGCAACCGGTCGGCCCGCTAGAGGGATACAGTTGTCAAATCGTTACGGACGAGGCCATCCGCTGGCTCGACGCCCATCGTGCCGAGCATTCCGAGCAACCGTTCTTCTTGTACGTGGCGTTCCATGAACCGCATGAGCCGGTAGCCAGTCCGGCGGACCTGGTAGCCATGTATCGCGACGTAGCTCGGAACGAAGACGAAGCGCAGTTCTTCGCCAACGTGCATAATGTCGACCTGGCGGTGGGGCGTTTGACGCGGGCGCTGGACCGGCTGGGCATCACTGAAGACACGTTGGTCGTGTTCACATCAGACAACGGGCCGGAAACGCTAAAACGTTACGCCCGCGCGACGCGGTCGTATGGCCGTCCTGGGCCGCTGCGAGGCATGAAGTTGTGGACCACCGATGGGGGATTCCGTGTGGCCGGAATCGTTCGTTGGCCACGAGGCATTCGACAGCCGGGAGTATCCGATGCAGTCGTCTCAGCGCTCGACCTGCTGCCGACCTTCTGCGAGTTGGCTGGGGCTCAAATTCCACCCGATCGGGAGTTGGGCGGAACCGATATTTCGCCCCTGTTTCGCGGGCAGGCGATTGATCGCCGTCGTCCGCTTCTATGGGTATATTACAATGCGTTGAACGAACATAGGGCTGCCATGCGGAGCGGGCCTTGGAAAATGTTGGCTCGGTTGGATCACGGCCAACTGCCGCGGTACGTGAATGTGTACAGTGGCAATCGCGACGAAGTTATGGGAGCATCTCTGACCGATTTCGAATTGTATTACATCGCGGAAGACATCGGTGAATCGAAGAATGTGATGGGCGTTGCCCCCGAAGCGGCGCAGCTTCGCACGCAGATGGAATCGGAATACAGGGAATTGTTGAGACGCTCTCACGTCTGGTCGCGCTGACGATCGAGCAGGCGGGGGGAAGATGCGCTGGCGGGTGAGCCCCGCCAGCGGTCGGCCCCCGACGGAAGATATCCATTAATGGTGTTTGGCATGCGTGGCAGCGGCTAAGCTTCCTTCTTCTCCGGAGGCCAAAACGCAATTGCCAAGATGACTGCCGCGGCCAATGCAGTGACGCAGGGGATGAGGAACAGCCCTCGGTAATTCGTAACACCGTCGACGGTGAATTGTTCGAACAGGTAGGGCCCTAGCGAATTGGCGACCAGGGGGCCGACACCCAGGATCATCAGGTTGAAAATCCCTTGCGTGCTCGAGCGGACATCCTTCGGCAGGTATTCATCGACAAAAATGTAAACGGTGGCAAAGAAGAACGCGTAACAAACCCCGTGCAACAAATTGACCAGAATCACGGGGGCCTGATAGGGCAAGAATGCGAATACTGCAAAACGAACGGCATGTCCCAGGATGCCGAAGATCAGGGTCGTCTTCCATCCCAGAGACTTGAGGGCATATCCCAGTACCAGCATGGTCAAGATTTCAGCGATTTGTCCAATGCTCATCACCGGCATGACCCAGTTCTGTGGAATGCCAATACCCTCCAGGAAGCGACCGGTCCAATTGAAATACCATTGATGCACCGTGGCGTCGACCATGGTGACCAACCACAGAACCAAGATGGCTGGTTTGGCCAGCGTACGGAACGCTTTGACCCAAGCCAATTCCGCTCCCGCTTCCCTGTTAGGAGGAGTGTGCGGCAGGGTCAGGCTGAAACCGGCCAAGGCCAGCGACGCGATGCCCGCGACGATGTACGTCACTTCCTCGCCAATCTTGCCTCCCAACAGAAACAGAAAAGGCCAACTGGCAGCGATCCAACCGATGGTGCCTCCCATCCGTACCAACCCGAACTCGCGAGTGGCATCCTTCATGGCGGCAAAGGCGATCGAGTTGGTGATCGAAATAGTAGGCACGTAGAGGATGCAGTGTACCCACATCAAAATGCAGAAGGACCAGAAGTCCGTGACGAATCCACAGCCCAAAATCGCCAGGCCGCCGACCACATGGCTGAAGGACAGGAATTTCTCGGCGGCAAAGTTCCGATCGGCGAACTGATTGCTGAAAAACATCGCCAGGATCGCGGAGACCGGAAACGCATTGAGAATCACCGATTGCTGAAATGCTGTGAATCCGAGCTTGGGGAGATATCCGAAAATCAACGGCAACCATGCACCCCAAATGAAGAACTCCAAAAACATCATGAACCACAGCTTGAGCGTTGTGGCCGGTGGGGCCTTTGCCGGGGATGCTGGCCCGGGATCGAAAGCATCTGCGGAGGCATCGCTGGGATCATGCGACGGACTGTCGTAGGGATTCTGGTTCATGGCGAGCTGCCTGCGAAGGAGTGGAAGGGAATTTGACGCAACGCATTGGAGAGTGGCGTTCAAAGGTCGGACAACGCTGGGTGGTTGGGTTGTCCCCGGCACGGTGAAGGAGCAGCGATCGGGCCCCGAGGGTCTACCCTGCGGTCTGTCCGATGTCGGCCAGCACTGCCGCTATCACGCGAATCGGACAGGAATTCTAATGGAACCGGCACGGTGAAGAAACAGGCCTGCATTTCATCTGGGCCTGGCCGGTTCCCATCCTATACCTGCGAGTCGGACGGCTAGAAACGGCGAAGGGCCCGGCGGAAATCCGCCGGGCCCTTTGGAAGGCGACCATGAGGTATGTGGAAGGCGTCGATGGTCGTTAGCGATTCAGATCCATAC
>RFIQ01000593.1 GCA_003695565.1 Planctomycetota bacterium
TAGAGTGGATCGATCGCTGCCTGGCCCAAATCGAAATGGCCAATCTGGAACGGGAATTGGATCAAGATCCGGCACAAGTGGAGATGAAAGTGCGCCAACACTTGGCCGAGCACCCCAACGACACGGCAGCCCAAGTCATGCTGCTCAAGGCATTGCACCGAGCCGGCAAGATCGAGGACTGCAAGAAATTGCTCGAAGAAATGGAACAGCGGGGTTTTCTCGAACCCGAGGTCGAGCGCATCCGGTCGGAGATCGATCTGCAGGAGAAGGCCTCCTTGGATGTGGCTGCCCTCGAGCGGACGGTTCAGGCCCATCCTGGTGATCACGCGGCTGTGCTACAATTGGCTCAAGCCCTGGCCGGTCGCGGCGAGTACGCGCGGGCCATGGATCTGTGTCTGCAACTTGTTGAAGAAGACCGGCAGGGTACGGGGGAGCAGGCGCGGCAATTGATGCTGGAGATTTTCAACGTACTCGGCGACGACGCGGATTTGACGCTGGAATACCGCCGCAAGCTGTCGATGGCCCTGTATTGATGCATCCTGGCCAATCCGAATTGGGACAGGACTTGCAAATGAGGGGCCTGGCTCCCGCGTACGAGAAGGAAGGATGCGACCACTTGAGGGAACGGGCCGCTTCGATGACAGATAACCATCGTGCATTGCCGGTGATTGGTTGGCGGGAATACGTCTCCCTACCTGATTTTGGTCTGCGGCATATCAAAGCCAAGATCGACAGCGGGGCGCGATCCTCCAGCCTGCACGCCTTCGATATCGAGGAATTTGAACAGGCAGACGGCACGGGCTGGGTACGATTCAAAGTACATCCACTGCACCGTCAAGACCATCACGTTGTCGAATTGGAAGCCCCCTTGCTGGACACGCGGCACGTTCGCAGCTCGTCCGGGCACGGTGATCACCGCCCAGTGATTCTGACAACATTGGAAATGATGGGTCAGCGTTGGCCCATCGAGCTGACTCTGGCCGACCGCTCGGAAATGGGATTTCGCATGCTGGTGGGTCGCGAGGCGATGCGGGGGCGATTCTTGATCGACCCCGGACGCTCGTTCTGTTGCCGCAAGCGACGCAGGAAACACAAGCCGGGACAGGCCTGAGGGCGTTCGTGCCCAATGTTACTTTATAAAGGACACGAAAGACTTATGGATCTTGGAATTCTCTCCTGCAGCCCTCGCTGCTACTCGACACGACGGTTGTTGGAGGCAGCCACGCAACGGGGGCACAAAGCCCGCGTGTTCAATACCCTCAAGTTCGCGATCGACTTGGAAGCCGGTACGCCGGATCTGTACTACCGCCAGCGACCGGTGGAAGACTTGGATGCTGTCATCCCCCGCATCGGGGCCTCGATCACCTACTACGGCACGGCGGTCGTCCGCCAGTTCGAGCAAATGGATGTATTTTCAGCCAATTCGTCGGCCGGGATCTCCAATTCCCGCGACAAACTACGCTGCTTGCAAATCCTCAGCCGTCACCAGATCGGCATCCCCAAGACGGTATTCGTTCGCGAAAAAGACGACATCCTCCCGGCGATCGAACGCGTGGGAGGGGCGCCGGTGATCATCAAGCTGATCGAGGGCACGCAGGGGGTCGGAGTCGTATTGGCCGAGTCGGTATCGTCGGCCGAAGCGATCATCGAATTGCTGCAGAGCCAAAGACAAAATGTCTTGGTGCAAAAATTTGTCGCTGAGAGCAAGGGCCGGGACATCCGGGCCATTGTCGTTGGCGATCAAGTCGTGGCCGCCATGCGCCGCGTGGCTCAAGGAACTGAATTTCGTAGCAATGTGCATCGTGGAGGCAGAACCGAGAGTATCGAGCTGAGCCCCGAGTTTGCAGAAACTGCCGTGCGGGCCACTCAGATCATGGGGCTGCGCGTCGCCGGAGTCGACATGTTGGAGGGCCAGGACGGCCCCCAGATCATGGAACTCAACTCCTCCCCCGGACTCGAGGGAATCGAAACTTGTACCGGGTTGGATGTCGCCGGTGCCATCGTGGATTACACGGCCGCGCAAGTCGATTTCCCCGAAATGGATATTCGTCAGCGCCTGACGGTTAGTCGCGGCTACGGGATCGCTGAAATCTACATTCCCGAAGGTTCGTCCTACTGCGGAAAAACGATCGAAGAAGCCGCCTTGCGCGACAGCGATATCAACGTCTTGACCCTGTATCGCGGGACCACCGTCATCCCCAACCCCAAGGCCTCGCGAGTGCTGGAAGCGGGTGACCGCCTGTTGTGCTTCGGCAAACTGGAGGCCATGCGATCCTTGATTCCCAAACGCGCGCGGCGGCGTCGCAAGCCTCAGGTCCAAGCCATCACCGAGTCCAACGTGGTGGATGTCGATAGCTTGCCCGCACCGGCGCAGACGGAGGGAAACTGACGCCTCGATCCGGCCGACCGATCGACCTCTGCCGTTACCTCGATCGACGCCGACGAGTCCGGTGGCCCAGGGCGGCCGGCGAGTGCAGCAGCAGAGAAATGGCTGCGTTGCAAACGACGAACCAGTAGAAAGGCAAGCCCATGAACGCCAGAGGGAGACGCGGCCCACGACAACTACGTGACGTGGGGGATTGGCCCAACCAGACCATTCTGCCCGGCCAGACCCGGAACGTGACACTGGCCGTCTCGGAATCCTATAGCGGCATGACGGTGCGCATCCCCATCCAGGTACGCCGGGCCGAACAACCCGGCCCGACTCTGTTCGTTACCGCGGCGATTCATGGCGATGAAGTCAACGGCACGGGCGCCATCCGCCAGTTGATCTCGATGCCGGAATTGACCCTTTCCCGCGGCAACCTGATGCTGGTCCCCGTGATGAACCTCTTGGCCTTCGATCGCCATTCCCGCTACTTGCCGGATCGCCGAGACTTGAATCGATGTTTTCCAGGCAATCCGGAGGGGAGTCTGGCCAGTCGCATGGCGCACCGACTGTTCGACGAAATCGTCGGCCGAGCGGATTTTGGCATCGATTTGCATACGGCGGCTGTGCGGCGCACCAACTACCCTACGGTCCGCGGCAACATGCGCAATGCCGACATCGCGCGCATGGCCCATGCCTTCGGTACAGAGTTGGTGATCGACAGCAAAGGCGCAACCGGTACGTTTCGCCGCGAAGCGACCCGTGCCGGTTGTCCCACGATCGTCGTCGAAGCCGGCGAAGTTTGGAAAGTGGAGCCGACCATCGTCGAGGTCACCGTCAAAGGCATCCTCAACGTGCTTCGCGAACTGGACATGATCGACGGCACCCCAAACATCCCGGCCCACCAGGTCGTCATCAAAGAATGCAAATGGGTTCGGGCGGCTCGGGGCGGCTTTCTGCAGTTCCATGTCAAGCCCGGCGAAGTGGTCAAGAAAAACCAACCCCTGGCCACCATCACTACCCTGCTAGGCGAGGAACGTAGCGCTGTGCAATCGCCTTTCGCCGGGGTCATCGTCGGAATGACCACCCTGCCGGCAATCAGCCCTGGCGAACCGGTTTGTAATATCGGAAAACTACCGCGCGGCGTACAGGCAACTGCGTTCCGCCGCCACCGGCAGGAGAAACAGCGATTGGAAAAGCGAGTCGTGCAAGACCTGGCTTCCAACGTCCTGGTAGTCGAGCCGTCACCTACGGACGCTTCGGAGAATTCCGATTAGTTCCTATCTTGCTGCTCGGCTGGCGGCTCCGGACTCGGCGGCTCTTCCCGCGGGGGATACACGGGAAACTTGCCTACACTCAACCCGCGATCGATGATCCAAATGTTACGGAAGACGACTGGGTCGCGGTGATCCTGGAATCGAATCGGCAGCAGAGTCGGCTCCTCAGGCTTGCCCGCCCCCGTCTTGTTGGGCAACTCGACGTCATCTTGCGTCTTGACCCCGTTGTGCCACACCGTAATGCGGGCATTGTGAATCTTGGTCCCGTCGGCTGCCCAGCGTGGCGCTGTGAATACGATGTCATAGGTTTGCCAACGCAACGGTGGGAAACACATGTTCAAATCGGGAGCTTTGAACCGGTACAAGCTACTGCAGTCGTTGAACTGAGGTATTAAGGCGAAGGAGTCCAGAATCTGCACTTCGTATCGGCTTTGCAAATAACATCCGCTGTTCCCCCGCGCCTGACCTTGCGAGTGCGGCATGTAGGGGACGCGAAACTCGACATGCATGTTGAAATCTTGAAACATGGGTTTGACGTCGGCCCCGGCCATCAACAGGCCCTGCTCGGTCATTCGCGCTACAGTGAATTGTTCAGTCCCCGAACCGTCGAACAAAACGATGGCCGTTTTGGGTGGCGGAGCCCCCATCGTCGGGCTGGAGCGCCAGACGCGTTCCAGCCGCCCGATGCGCTCTCCCGTTTCGCTGACCACCAGACAATGATCGGGATGCACCAGGATGGCCCACGGCCCGCCAGCCAACACCAGAAACTTTCCATGCCGGCGCCCCACCAACTGGGACGGTTTCGCCTTCCGCTGGAACCCCGCTTGGCCAGGCAAGCCGCCGGTGTATTGAATTGCTTCGAAATTGCCGCGCCCGATCGGGCGAATCTGCAAACCTACCGATTGATATTTGTTCTCACGGATCGCCACCGGACCAACGAATTCCCCCATCAATGTGAAATCGGCATCCCCTTGTGGAGGCTCGGTCCATGCGACGCGTTCGAGAGGTGGCTCACCCCCCTCGACCGCGTGCTGAGCGACGGATGTTCGAGCAGGGAGACACACCCCGGAAAGCAGAATGAACCATCCCACCAGCAGGGGACTCCCCGCGTGCATGGGACGCCCGATTGTGACAACGCATTTGTGCATCATGAGATCGTGTTTCCTGAAATGCCTGCAATATCTTGGGGGGAAAAACATTAGTCTGATTGCAGTTCGGCTCCGATGCAAACCCCCCGTTGGAATCCTTGCGATCTCGGTAGCAATCCTCGCCAGAGTGAGGCCGCTAACAGTACCCGCCGGCGCGGGGGAGCCGAACGCATCGGGCTTCTCGTATCCCGGCGCTGCGAGGTACTCAAATGTGCGCCGGCGTGCCTTGGCATAGTTGACTTTCCCGCCAGTAAGCTTAAAGTGATGGGGAAATCTGCGGCTTCGTCCCATTTTGCAGATTTAGTTTTCCAGGTAAGGAGGTACAGATATGTCGCGTTTTCGTTTTTCTCTCCCAGCCGTGCTGGGGTTCGTTGCACTGGCAACTTCGATCGCTTTTGCTGCCGACAAGGTTTCCTTGGACGGCGTCAAGTGTTTGATGAATCCCAAGGCTGCCGCCAAAGCGGATAAGTCGGCGGATTGGAAGGAAGGAAAGGTTTATTTCTGCTGCGGCAATTGCCAGGCCAAGTTCACCAAACTGGACGATGCTGGCAAGGAGAAGATCGCGGCCAAAGCCAACATGCAATTGGTTGCAACTAAGCAGTACAAGCAAGGGGCTTGCCCGTTTTCCGGTGGCAAGTTGAATCCTGATACTGCGATCGAAGTCGGCGCTGCCAAAGTGGCTTTCTGCTGCAACAATTGCAAAGGCAAAGCCGAGAAATTGAGTGACGAAGAAAAGGTTGCTCAGTTGTTCGGTGAAAAGGCGTTTGCCAAAGCCAAATTCGCCCCCGCCAAGAGCGAGTAATCGTTCGGTTTGCTGTCGGGCAGGCGTCTGGCCGGCCGCGACGGCTGAAAGAAGCGAATGCCCCCGCGAGTTTTTTGTCGCGGGGGTTTTTTCGTTTGGGCATCGCACTCCCCCCGATCTCATGGCATGGTGGCGAGCGGCCCGCCGCGGATCCTCCAACTTGCCGCCTGTTCAGCTAGAATGAATTGGCACACCCGGTGGGCGTCACCATTTCGGGTCGCTTTCTGTCCTTCTCCCTTCCCGCCTCAATTCCTTCCTTACCCCATGATGTTCGTTCCCATGTCTCTCGTGGAAGCTCGCCTGCAATCCTTGACGGCCTTGCAGGTGGCCTGGTTCGTCAGGTGGTCGTTGTGGGTGGTTCTGGCCGCTGCGCCTGGGCGCGTTCAGGCCCAGATTCCAGCGATCGATTTCGATCGAGACATACGGCCGATCCTGAGCGACAAGTGCTTTGCCTGCCATGGGCCCGATGAACAGCAACGGCAGGCGGACTTGCGGCTGGATGAACGGGCCGGGTTGTTTGGTGATCTGGGAGGTTACCGTGCTGTCGTGCCGGGCCGGCCTGAAGAAAGCGAACTGCTGCGTCGCGTCCTGGCCGAAGAAGACGACCTGCGGATGCCACCTCCCGAGTCCAAGCTGGCTATCACGGCGGACGAAACCGCCAAACTGCGGGCTTGGATCGAGCAGGGCGCCGCCTGGTCCGGACACTGGGCATACGAGCCGATCGTCGATCCCCCGCTTCCGCCTGGGGTAACCGATTGGATGCGGAATGGAATCGACGCTTTTGTCGCCGCGGCCGCGAGGCAGAACGGGCTGGAACCGCAATCCGAAGCACCTCGTGAACAGTTGATACGCCGCGTGACCTTGGATTTGACCGGCGTGCCTCCCACCCCCGAGGAAATCGACGCGTTTCAGCGGGACACTTCGCCCGCCGCATATGAGAAGCTAGTGGATCGCCTGTTGAGTTCTCCGCGCTACGGCCAGCGCATGGCTTGGGATTGGCTAGAAGCCGGTCGGTACGCCGACACGGACGGTTTTCAGGGAGATCCCACGCGCACCATGTGGCCCTGGCGAGATTGGCTGGTCGATGCGCTGAACCGCAACATGCCCTTCGACGAATTCACGATCACCATGTTGGCCGGCGATTTGTTTCCAGAAGCAACTCCGGAGGATGTGTTGGCCACGGGATTCAATCGCAACCATATGTTCAATGGCGAAGGGGGACGCATCCCAGAAGAAACGCGCGTCGAAAATGTCTTTGATCGCACCGAAACGGTCGCTACCGTCTGGCTGGGCTTGACCTTTACCTGTTGCCGATGCCATGACCACAAGTACGATCCTTTCACGCAGAAGGAGTACTATCGGCTATTCGCATTCTTCAACAACACCTCCGAAGATGGCCGTAGCGGGCGGGGAAAGACACCGCCCGTTTTGAATTACCTTTCGCGCCTGAGTTGCGTGCCGAAAAAGCCGATTTGGAATA
>RFIQ01000594.1 GCA_003695565.1 Planctomycetota bacterium
ATCCAGGAAGGAGTGCAATCATGTCTGCATCGAAAACGGCAATTCGATTTGGCTTGTTCGGACATTGCCTGGCGTTGCTCGTCGTCACAGCGTTTACCAACAACCTGACGGCGGCGGACATCGCGTGGACCAATGACCCCCAGCATGCGGTCGATGTGGCTCATCAATCCGGGCGGATGATCCTCGTATCGGTCGGCGCCGACTGGTGTCACTTTTGCAAGAAGATGGAACGCGAATCGTGGACGGACCGATCTGTCGCGGCGATCGTTGCCAGGTCTTACGTGCCGCTGCGATTGCAGGACGAGCAACACGCCGAACTCATCCGCGCGTTGGGTGTGCATGCTTTTCCTACCACCTTGGTGTTCACTGCGGACCGGCGACTGGTCGCGCGGGTCGAAGGGTACGTGGATGCGTCGAAACTGGCGAGCCTACTGGACCGCGCCTACGTGGCCGCCCGCAATGGAACACCTTTGGAGAGTTTCTAGAGCAATCTACCACGAGGATGTAAGAGTGACCATCTCGCATACTTGCAAGAGGAGGTAGCACGCCGTGCAACGCGATCGAGAACCTGCGAACCCTGCGAACAAGTGGGAAGAGTGTCCGCCGGGGTTGCTCGTCGGAGTGGGCCGACAACTGTCGCGGCGGATGTGGGCCCGGGCCACCATGGCAGCGGCCGCCGCGGCGATCCTGGCCGGCGGATTTCGTTGGCTTGCCGAGCGCTCCAATGGGAGCGTTTCAGAGCATGAACAGGTCGCCGCTTTGCTTCCTCGATACGTTGCCGGGAGGCTGGCGGTCCCGGAGCAAAGGCTGGTAGAGCGTCATCTGGCTTCCTGCCCGGCCTGTCAGGAAGCACTGCGGAGCCTCCGGGGCGAATCGACCAGTCCAGCCTGACCAGTCCGGCCGGCCCCATGCGACCGATGGCGACAGGCGCGCGGCGATGGGCGGTTGGGGCCAGCCGCGTCGTCGTCGACGGCCGCCCCGTGCAGACCGCCCCTCTTGTCCCCGGTTGCTTTTGGTACGGAACATCAGCGACAATGCTGGCGCGGACCGATCCCGCCGAACCGGCTGCCCTCTCGGCATCCCACCTGCCGGCTCGCCTGACCACCCCGCATGGCCCATTCCGTTTGCAATACCGTACCAGGAGCAACATCGATGCATTGTCACCTACTTCGACGAACAATCCCCCTGCTCGGCCTGTTACTCGTCTGTCATTGCGTCTCGCGCAGTTGGGCGGTCGACCTGGTTCGTTTGACTCCGGCCAATTACGATCGCTTTGCACCTGAAGGCAAGGAGGTCGATGCGATCTATGGCGATTGGGTTCTGCGCAACGATCGGATCGTCGCCGTCATCGCAGCACCAGTGGCTGGTCGCAACGCCAACATGACGGTCCGCGGCGTTGGCGGAATGTTGATCGACATGACGACTTGGGACGCACCGAGCGACCAATTGAGTTGTTTCTATCCCGCCGGAGGTCGGTACTTGTTTACCGATGCCAGCCAGGGCGCGGTGGTGCGCGACGGCGGCAGCCCGCTGGCCCTCGACGGCGACCATCTGGGCGCATCGGAAATCCGCGTATCGGTCACCGGCAATGCTATCAATCAAGACGGGACGACCGCCACGGTGACGTACACCCTCCGCAATGGCCAAGATTGGATCGATTACGAAGTAACGATCCACAATCCGGCAGAATCGCCGGTCGAGCTGCCGATTGAAGACATGCTGCGTTGTGATGGCAATCTGTTCCGTACGGGAACCCTGGAAGATAACCAGGTGTTTTTTGCCGAGGATCGCTATTTCGGACAGTGTTACGGCATCCAGAATTTTGCCGGGCCGATCGCAAAGCTAGGTGGGCGGAACATGCAGTTGCGTCCCAGAGAGAATCCGCTGCGCAAAGTTACTGCCGCCCAGCCGCTGCAGTGGCAGGGCGTCATCGCTTGCTCCCAGGGACTGCCGGGAATCCGCCAATGGGCTACCAGTCGGCGGACTCAAACCGGGCCGCGCCAGCTCGTCGTTCTGAACATCAGCGATATTCTCGGCCCAGTCGACCACGCGGTCGTCGAGCTGTGGCAGGATGGCAGGAGCCTGGGAACGGTGCAGTCGAACGATGCCGGGCGCGTCGCCTTGCGGCTGCTGCCGGACCGGTATCGCGTGCAAGTCCGATCGCATGGTGTTGCAGATGCAGAGTTCTCGGTGGATGTCGGCGACCGATCCATCGAACGCACGTTGGAGTTACCCGAACCCAGCCGGGTCGCGGTTGAAATCACCGACGGCGATGGGCGGCCGATTCCGGCCAAAGTCCAATTCATCGGTATCGACGGCACCACCTCGCCGGACTTCGGACCGGATTCGGCGATTTCAGCCATCAAGAACGCGGTGTATACGGCCCATGGCCAATTCACGCAACGCATTGATCCCGGTACCTATCGCGTGATCGCCAGCCACGGACCGGAGTACGATGCAGCCACGATGACGATTGAGGTTGCGGCTGGCCAACAGGCCTCCGTCCGTGCCCGTTTGCCGCGAGTGGTCGACACCAGCGGCTGGGTCAGCGCCGATTTTCACTCGCACTCGAGCCCTTCCGGCGACAACGTATCGCATCAAACGGGCCGAGTCCTCAACCTGCTGGCAGAGCACATCGAGTTTGCCCCCTGCACGGAACACAACCGCATCGACACCTATGTCGACAACCTGCAAGAACTGGGTGCTACGCAACTGATGGCCACCTGCTCGGGCATGGAATTGACCGGAAATCCCTTACCGATCAATCACCAGAATGCCTTCCCGCTGAAGATGCACCTTCACCACCAGGATGGCGGCGGTCCCCAAACGGATGCAGACCCGGTGAAACAGATCGAGCGCCTGGCCCTGTGGGAC
>RFIQ01000060.1 GCA_003695565.1 Planctomycetota bacterium
CTCCGTAGCCTGACTCTCCGATTCAGGTCCGGAGCCATCTCTTCCCACCTCCCCCGTGAAGAGAATTGCAATCGCCGGAGCGTCATTGAGTGTGGCTCACGGGGGAGATGGGATACGGTGGCTTACGGGGGAGGTGGGATTGCAGTCGACCGCGACAATTCCAAGCAAGCGAACTGGTCGATGCAGACGATGAAAGCAACGCAAAGACGCAAACACGCAAAGACGTAGAGTCGCAGAGTCGCAGAGCCGCAGAGTCGCGAAGAATCGAAGAATCGAAGACGCAGAGAATTCTTTCGACGCAGTGCATTGCGGGGAGTCCCTTTCGCCGAAAGGGACGCACGGGGATGCGGACGAAAGGGACACACGTGGCCTGCATCCGCCGGATGCAGGTCTGGCAATTGCATGAGATCGGGCAATCCACATCGGACTTGTGCTGCCCAAGTTGCGGTTTGCATGATTCCGTCCCCCGCTAGGCGAAATATGGCGAAGCCCTCCCGGCACCGTAGCCTGCGGGCTGGCGCCAGGAACAGGACCGCAAACGCGCGCCATTTTGGCTGAAGCCCCTATTCACCGACTTCGGGTTCTGGCCTTCTTTTAGCCCGCTTCCGTGCTCATCAACCCAAAACATCCGCTGACCTCTGCGTCCTCGCGTCTTTGCGTTTCTCCTTCGCTCGCCACGACTCCAGGCGCGCAGCCTCCACCTGGGAGTTGTCGATAACGCGATTTGCATGGGACCCGCGGGCAACCATGTCCTGCCGACTTCGAATGTGGGTAAGGCACTGTCCGCGAGGGACTCGTACGGGAACTAGAACGCTATCCGCGAGGGACTCGCGGGCGACTATGATGCGTCCAAGGCCAGGCTACGGTACCTTCATCCTTCGGGAAAACCGCATCGCTACCACGACGTTCGACGCACATAGACGTAGTAAGCACCACAAATCTCTGCGCCGACCTCATCGTAAAACCAGGTTTGCATCGTCGTGCGATCGGCAGGCAGATTCAGTGTGAACGTCGCTTCTCGGTCGTTGCTTGTGATGGATGTTGAAACATCCTGTTTCCCGGTTCGCAGTCGTGCCTTGCTGATCGGCAGTGCGACGCCTGGCTCGTAGTCGCCGTCTTCTCCGTCGTGCATCGGAACTGGCGCGGTCATGGGGACGTCGACCGGATCAGGCCAGCGCTGCAAACGGAATTCGTACTGGCCGGCTTGTTCGACCTGGATGTGCCAGAGGCCGTTCTTGCGCTCGCTGCGAACATGCCGAATTGTTCGCGGAGTGTTCGCCCGGCTGCGCTGGAACCCAAACGTCGCTACTCACTGGCAGACACCATGGACGATCTCGCGGCCACCTGTCGCGCGTTATTGCTTCAACCAGCGGTCGAACCAATTGAAGGCATCTTCTTGCATCGCGGCGTCAAACTTGTGTTTGCCGGGATAGAATCCACCTCGGTAATTGTCGCGCGCACCGGCTTTCTGGAACACTTCCTTGAGGATGCGGTCGGCCTTCTTCATTTCAGATACGGTGAAGAGCTGGTCCTCGTTGTTGTTGAGGGTCATCGTGGGAAGGGGGGCGCGCAGACCAAGAATCTCCGGAAAATCGAGATAGTTTGGCAGTATCGGCGCGTATGTCATCCACGTATGCGCGTAGGACTTGTTCAGAAGAAAGTCGTCCCAGGTGGACATGAACCCGACGCAGACGGCACATCGGATTCGCGGATCGAGCCCCCCAAGGTAAACGGTTCGCAGTCCGCCGCCGGAAAGCCCGGCACAGCCGATCTTCTCGGCGTCCACATCGGATCGACTTGCCAGGACGTCGAGAGCTCGCTGGTCTTCCGCCAAGAAAACGCCCGGCCATGTTGTGCCGGCGCAGAACAGCGACTTGGCCATCACGTGTTCGTGTGCGGCAGCCCACTGGTTATACGCTTTGATGCTGCTGGGAGACTCCGGATCTCGATCCGACATGCCGCGCGTGGAACTGGGCCCCCACGGGATTTCAGACATGTCTTCAAACAGAACGCGGCGACTGGCGAACGCAAAGGCATCGTGAACCAGCACGGCATAACCGCGTTTCGCGATCTCGTTGGCCCAAGCGCGACCGGAGTAGTAATCCGCCTGATGGGTCACCATATGCGGATGGAGCTCGTCCGAAGTTCGAGTGATTTTCCGTTTACCGAAGTACTTGTTGCCGCCATGGTCATGCAGTCCAAGAATTGCGGGCAGTCGCCCTTGCGCGTTCTTTGGTTTCAGTAAGATTGCCTGAGTCGAACGGCCGTAGGGAAGTTGCCAACTGAGTTCTTCAACTCGCAATCCATCGAACTCGAACGTCCGGTTCACGGTGACTTTCGGTGTCGTTCCGATGTCGGGTGGAGCGATACACTCCAACGCTTTCGCTCGACCTTCCGCGTGCCATGCCTCGATGCCTTTACTGAGGCCGTTCCGAATCGACAGCGCTGGTGGATCGCTGGCAAGCCCCGCCGCCCACGAACCGTAGGCACCGATGATGCTCTTCGTCGCCTTAATCGGGGCCTCTGCTTGCTGCGCGACTGCCATTTCCCCTCCGATGCGCATCACCATCGGGAGCGCCCCCGCCGTGGCGCTCGAAGCCAGAAACTGTCGGCGGTCAACGGTGGCATCATTTGCGTGGTTCCTGTCCTTCGCGCATGTGCGCTCAACGGATTCGCAAACCGGAGCCAGTCGATGACGCTGCGCACGGTGCGGCATCAGTTTGCGAATGCCGTCTCGATCTGATCCAGTGAGACGCCGAGAAGGCGTCGGGCGATGGGATCGATGGCTTCTTCAGGCCCTTGCAAATGCAATGTGCGCTGGACGTGTCGCATCGTTTCGCCAGGTTGCAGCGCCGCGGCCGGGGACGAAGTTTCCAGCTCGTAGAACGGACCGAGTGGCGGGAC
>RFIQ01000595.1 GCA_003695565.1 Planctomycetota bacterium
CTGCGTTCGCTCCATGCGTTGCTAGCAAAACGGACCAGTAGAACCCACCGGCGTCAGCCCGAACTGGCCGACCGGACATGGCTGGCAAGGCGGACTCCCCTCCATCTCTGAGACCATCGATCATGCCCCGTACCTACCATGGACTAGGACTGCAATTCCTTTACCCCGAGAACTGGCGTGTGGACGAAAGCGAAGCGTTATCGGTCACACTGGAAACCCCCGAAGGTGCTTTCCTGTCGATAACTCGCTTGCCCGACGCGAGCCATTTTGAATCCGCCATGGCGCAAATCCGGCGGGCCATGGAAGCGGAATACGAGGGCATCGAATCCGAACCACTGCAAAAGTCCTTTGGTGCGCACACCGCGGACGGTTTCACCCAACGATTCTTCTACTTGGATCTGCTAGTCACGTCCCACGTCTTGTCGATCGCCCGCGACCACCAGGCATGGGTGCTGCACTACCAGGCCGAGGACCGAGACATGGAGGCACTGGGGCGCGTTTTCGACGCAATCGTCGCTCAAATCGTCGACCCGAGCGCAGCATCCCCGCAACCACCTGAACATTAAACGGGCGGAAGCATGACGTGCCGTTAGCGAAGCCGACCGGTCGGTTACGATGTGCGAATGTCGATTTTCCGTGCCCGGTACTGAGGTGCCTTGGCCAGCGTCACCTGGAGCACACCGTCCCGATACTGGGCCTCGACATTGTCGATATCGACTTCGCCCGGAACCTGAACGACTCGATAGAACTCACCAAAGGGGCGTTCGATACGGTGATACGATGCTCGCTCTTGTTCGTCGAATGTCTTCCGCGAACCAGCCACCAACAGCTTTCCCTCGTGCATCTCGACCCGTATCTGGCTGGGATCCACACCGGGCAAGTCGAAATAGACTTCGTAGGTTTGGTCGGTTTCCTTGAGATCGCACGTCGGCACGTACTTGCCGCCCCCGGTGCGTAAAACGCCTCCCAAAGCCCGTCCCAGAATCGACTCCAGGAATCGCTCTACTTCCTGGGGAATCTCCCCACTCCACGGCGTATTACCCGTCCCATATTCTTGACGCGACATTCGGTGTACTCCTCTCACTTCGGTGAAAATACATGGGGACGACGAAAATGCGTCCCGCTGCGCCCTGCCACCCCGGCGGTGCGCACAACTGCAGCGATGGGATGTGCAACCTCTGTGCCAAAAAACACGTTGGCCTACTCGATTCCCCAAGCGGACAGGGCCATTGAGAGGTAGCTGCGACGCTCGATCTGGCTCAGCCCCAACCGCTGCGCCAGCTCCTGCACCGTTTGCTGCGCTCGCAGAGTATCCGCGGCTGAATTGACCACGCACTCGATTTCGGCAAAGCAACCCAACCCGGCGACTTCATCGAGAACCACCACGACATCCGCCCACTCGTGGGTACCCGTTGCGCGATAGGCAATCCTTCGTTTTTCGATGGGAGGCAAGGCTTTGAACCCCAAGCGAGAGAACATGTCTTCCCATTCATGCACCTCTTGGGAATCGATGTGCAATTCGATTTCAGGCCGCGTCTTGACGGTGGCCTCTGTGCGCGGTCCCTTGTAGGTGACGACGCAGCGGTCTGCGTCCCGACGCACTCGAAAGGCTTCGCCCGTTTGCCGGAAATCACGACACGGGTGGCGAAAATACCGGTCGCTCTGGTCACCCCGTCGCCACTCGGCGAACCCCAACCGGGCCAATCGCTCCCGCAGGGCGTCGGCCGCCTGGACCGTAAATTTCTGTTCAACTTCCCATTTCCCTTCACGCCCCATGATGGGCCTCCCCCGAGGTATTCCAATCCTGCCACTGGCCTCGCACACATCTGGACGGATCGCCAACCCGGCGCCTCCTTCGCTGCCAGGTTGTTCAACCCGGCAGGTATAGTATGTTGGTCGTAGCCGCCTGGGCTATGGGACACTCCAGCCCCCCAACCCTATTTCTCACTGCAACGATCATGAATACTCCTGCGTTCTCCGAACAAGATGAACTGGAGCCGAGGCCTGACCGTCGGTGGGGCTGGTATTTCCTGGTGGGGCTGGGCGCGGCCATGCTGGGCGGATTGATGTTCTTAGCCTGGTTGGGCACACCGCGGAGCTCTACCTGGGCGGGCAAACCTCTGCCAGAACTCGATCTGCAACCGCTGCTGGGAACGGATCGGCCGTTGGGCAAGGCTGATTTACAAGGCAAGGTGGCCGTCCTGCATTTCTGGGGCACATGGTGTCCACCGTGCCGACTGGAATTCCCCGAATTCGTGGCGGAGTTCGCGCCGCTCAGCGACCATGGGGATCTGATGGTTGTCTCCGTATCCTGTTCGCCAGGCCCCGAATACGACTTGGATGAATTGCGGGAGAAGACACAGGAATTTCTGGCTCCCTACCAGTTCCCCTACCCCACCTATTGCGATCCCACGGCGATGACGCGGCAACAATTGGCGTTGATCGCGCCGGGCGGCTCGTTCGGTTATCCCACTACCCTTATCGTCGACCGGCAAGGCACCATCGTGCACGCGATCACCGGATACCGCGAAGGAGAAATGCATCGCCTGGCTCAACGCGTCGAAGCGATGTTGGATTGACCGCACGAAACTGCGGGCTCAGCTCTGTTGCACGGAATCTGCCGCTGCTCCAGGTGGCGATTCCTCCTGCCGGGCCGCGCGTTCGGCCGCCTCGACCAAACGCCGCTTCAAACTCCCAACCGTGACGATCGGATCCGCCGCGCCATGCACGCATTGGCTGACGGCGATCTGCCGGCATCCCGCCGCTATGACTTGCTCCAGGTTGCCCATCGTAATCCCACCGATGGCCAACCAGGGGATCTCGATGCATTGGCTGACTGCCTGCAGCAACGGCAGACCGGGGAAGGAATCGAATTGCTTCGTGGCGGAGGGAAACGTCGGCCCGCATCCAATGTAGTCCGCCCCGGCTTCTTGGGCCGCCAAGGCTTGTTCCACGGAGTGCGTCGAGATGCCAATCCACATTTCGGGACCGGCCAGACGCCGCGCATCGCCGATCGAAATATCCTCTTGCCCCAGGTGCACGCCGCGCGCTTGGCAACATAACGCCACATCCACTCGGTCATTGACGATCAACTCGGCATCCGTGCCACGCAATGCATCGACGGCAGCCCGCCCGTACTCGACCAGCGATCTGCCATCTTGGTTCTTATCACGCAATTGCACAAGATCCACGCCGGCGTCGGCCAGCGCTCGCACGTACTGCCGAAAGTCGTCTATCGGCCGGCTGCCATCGATCAGCACGCAAAGGTGGGCGCGGCGCAGACGCCGCGCGTCGGTCTGCAGCCGCAGTTCGATCCTGGCCAGAACATCATACGCCGTGTAGCGCAGGTTCTTGATCTCCAACGCCGTCTGGGCTGACCCGCTCTTGGTCACCTCCTCCAGGGTGCGGAGCGCCTGCTGCACGCGTTCGGCCGCCGCAGGAATCAGGCTGGATAACTCGCTGCGCGCCAGTTCCGATGCCGTATGGATTCCAGTCCCTGCATCCCGCTCCGTACTGCGAGCCGCCAAACGCTGGGGGCGCGGTACGGAGCTCAGGGCACAGGTCAGCCGATGCCGCAGTTCCTTGGCCCAGCGAGCCGCCACCGCATCCTCGACCACCAGACGGGCATAGTCCTCGATCGTTCGCAACCCCTCGGCCGCTCGATTGGCATTCGCATCGATCATGCGCAGCGCGCTGGTCGAAAAAACCATTCTCCATCACCTCGATTACTTGCCTGCCAACACCGACGAACCATCCCGCCCAGACAACCCCCGAGCTTTACCGGTCGCCGTTTCAATGGTATCGTACCGATCGAAACCCGCTAGAGAGAGAGCATGCCCAGCGAGCTCAGCGCGGCAGGGGGCGATC
>RFIQ01000596.1 GCA_003695565.1 Planctomycetota bacterium
CCCTGCTGGGATTGCTGACCCTGCTGGGATTGTTGACCCTGCTGGGACTGTTGGCCTTGCTGGGATCGCTGGCCTTGCTGGGACTGTTGACCGTCCTGTCCCTGCTGGGATTGCCGGCCTTGCTGGGACTGTTGGGATTGTTGGCCTTCCTGCCCTTGCTTTCCTTCCTGCCCCTGTGGGCCTTCCTCGGGGCTCTGTTGACCTTCCTCAGGCGATTGTTCGGGCTGATTGCCTGAGGCTCGTTGGTCGGAGTCGGAGTCCGGCATTGCATTCGGCGACCGGTCGCCGGGGTTGTCGGAGGCCTGGCGGGGGTCCTGCGGCGGATTCGTGGAACCATCCTGCGGTCGCTCGTCTGGTTGCTGGGAGGGGGACGACTCGGGTGATTCTTTGCGCAATTCCCCGGCGATCTCAGCCGCTTTCTCCGCCAATTTGGCTTGATCGGCAGCCGCGCGTTGCGGATCTTGCCCCCCTTCGGTCCTTCCTCGCAGCGATCCCTGGAGCCGGCTGAGGCGTTGCGTTTCCTCGATCCATCGTTTGATCTGCTCACGTTTCTCCCGCACCCGTTCTCCTCGATTTTCGCTTTGCAGCAGTTCCAGCAACCGTTTCAGATTCTCCAGGCTGCTTTTCTGGCGCTGCAACGCCTCCGAGTACTGACCGCGCTGCAGATCGCCTGCGGCGTCGGCCAAGAGTTGCGAAAGTTGCGCTTGCTTGCTCAATTGCACGGCCTGTTGGAGCAAAGCAGCGCGCGTGGGGTTGTCCAACGCCTCCAGTTCTGACGAACGGAGCAATAGTTTCTCCAATTGCTGGAAACGCTGAGCCACGCTCGTCTGGCCTTCCGCCAGAGGATCCGCCGCAGGAGTGGTTTCGTCGGCGCTGCCTGATTGCTGGGCAACGCCCGGCGACGTCGTCCCCACCCATACCACCAGACAGACGACCGAGACGAGGATGCGAATTCTATCCACCATGACAAAACCTTACGCGATTGACAGAGCGTGACACGGTCGGGGAACGGCAGGCCGCCTGCCGAGCGGACGATCGGCGGGCCTATTTCAGGATATCCAGAATCTTGGCCTTTTGCGCTTTCTCGGTCTGTTCAAGCAATTTCTCCTGATCCTCCAACAGTCCCCGCACCAGGTCGATTATCTCATTGAACGATTCGATATCCAGCATGTTCTGCTTGATTTGCTGCAACCCAGCCAGCACCGCATCCAGGGATCGCAGGGCACGGATCGCTGCCGGAGCCGGATCGTCCGACATGGCTGCCGATTGCATTTCGCCCAACGAATCCCGCAAATCGACGAATTCCTCGTTGAGAAGTTCTTTGAGCGGCTCGTACACGCGGTCGAGCAAGCGGGCTTGGCGGTCTTTGCTGTCAATACGGTTATGGATCAGTTGCAGGCGTATGTTGTCGACCCCCACGAGGATGCCCATTAGCTCCTGATGCGATTTATCGCCCTGCAGGACACTTTGTTGGGCTCGCACCGCCATGATCCTGCGTTGTTGTTCGGCGTCGGGGGCGTCTGGATCAGCATCCTCTCCGGCCTGCGGCCAGGCGGGCAGCGAGATCGGGAGCAGCGCCGCAACCCAGGGCATCGGTCGGATGGCCACACGGCCCGGCCCGGCCGTCCCCAACCGCCGGGCGGTCGCATTCCACTGCGCGATGCGTTCCAACGCTCCCCGCAACTGTTCCAGCTCTACAATGATTTGCTCCAAGCGTTGCCGTAATTGCAATTCCTCCCTGTCGAGCTGCACGAGCAATTCATCCGGTGTGACCACCGCCAATTGCTTCGGTTGGCCGCGGCCGATGTGGTGCTGGTCGTTCAAGTCGTAGAAATCCTCCGCCGCCACAACGAGGGAGATCGATTGCCCCGGTTCCAATTCGACTTGATTCGCTTCGGCCAACTCCTGCAAGTCGATCGATACCTGCAACCGTCCATCCGCGGGCGGATCGACGGGAACGACCGCCGTGGTGGTCTCGGTGGCCAGTTCGACGGCGACGCGGGCCAGTCCGTGGTCGTCGGCAATCGTTCCTTCGATGGGCAGCACGGCGACCGGGGTGATGGCGGAACCGATGCCGACCAGGCGCGTATCCACTTCGGGAACCGTATCGGGTGGGACAGAGAGGACGTAACGGGGGATCGGCGCGGCGGACAAGCCGTCGGCATCGATCAAACGGATTTCCATCACCGCCGAACCATCCATGCGCCCTAGTGGGATGCGAAAGGAGCGGCCCTCGGGGGCCACGGAGTGGATGTCGGAAACGCCGCTGGACAGATCTTCATCGGCCAGGTGGATCACGTATTGGACTTCGCGCAGCGGACCGCTGGCCTGCCCCTGCAGCGCCACGGTCGCCCCTTCGGGAATCTGCATGCCGCTGCGGTACGGCACCGATTCCACGGGCGGTCGTTGCAGCGATTGCAACAGGTACCGCGGGTACTCGATTTGTACCTGCATGTCCATGATCACGGCGGGTTCGACCGTTTCCAAACGCAGGTTGCGCAAACGGGCGTCCAGCCCCACCACGTCCAAAGTCATCGATGAAGACAACGATTCCAGCGGTGGGCCGTCCAGAACAAAGGGTTGCCACCCGGATCGCGGTCGCCCCACGCGGCGCAGGTTCGCCCGGCCGCGCACTCCATCCTCCGACCGGTAGTAGAGGGTGCATACCTCGGGGACTTGTTTCTCGGCCGCATTCGCTTCCACGTGCAATTCCAGGGACGCTCCTGTTGGAACGCGCACCGATGAGGTGGTAAAGGGAAGCACGATACGGTCGGCAGACAGCTGCCCCGTGAACGGTGGCAACTGGAGTTGCACGCCCACGGGGCGCAATTCCGCCCGCCGCGGCCACGGCTGATCCGACAGGGCGAACAGCCGCTGGCTCCAGACCTGCACCCAACCCGGATTTCCCAAGGCCAATAATCCGCTGAACAGGCCGGCGAAAACCGCCCCGACGGCCAGGCCCCACACGGGTTGCCAATTGAACAGTTCCCACGGATCGACCCGCTCCATCCGCTGAGCCAAATCCTGCCGGACGCGTTGTAGCATTGCCAGGTAGGCAGTCGGATTGGAGACTCGGGACGCCAGTTCGCCAGGATCGTCCGATCCGTCTAGTTCGACGGCCGTTACCAGTTCGTTCTCCAGATGCGGATAGTGTTTTTCGATCAGCAGTGCGATCGAGGAATCGGGCATGCGGATCCACAGACGCGGTCCGGCCCAGCGGATCAGAATCCACGCCGCGCCCCCCAGCAGGATGCCCAACAGAACGATGCGTACGCCGGTGGGCGTTTCGCTGGCCCCCAGTCGCACCGGCAAGTAGTCCAGCAGACCGGATCCCCAGAAAAAAACGATGCACCAGATCACGGCCAGGCTCACCGCTTGTGCCGCCACATACCGCCGGAGCAGGGAGCGGACGCGGCGCAGCTTCTCCACGACTTGCGGAGCCAAACGGCTGGTGGGCTGGTTGCCACTGTGCATGGAAAACTCTTTCGGTTCGGCGCTCGGATCTGGCGGGTTGGGTGCCTGCGTCGGTAC
>RFIQ01000597.1 GCA_003695565.1 Planctomycetota bacterium
AACGAGCTGCTGTGGCGTTTTCCGCGGCGGCGTTTGGAGGCGGAAGCGATTCGAGACGCGATTCTGTTTGTCAGCGGCCAACTCGACTTCACCATGGGCGGTTCGCTGATGCCGCTGAAGGATCGCACCTATGTGACCGGCACGGCATCGAAGCAGCAGCAGTACGACAATGCGCGGCGAAGTGTGTATCAGCCGATCTATCGCTCCGCCGTGTACGACATGTTGACTGCGTTCGATTTTCCGGATCCGGCGACGCCGACCGGCAATCGCCAGGAATCAACGGTGGCGCCGCAAAGCCTGCTGATGATGAACAGCCAGATCGTCCACACGGCCGCCTCCCGACTGGCTGCCGCAGCGTTGGCCGCGCATCGTTTCGACTCCCAACGATTGGAATGGTTGACGTTGACCCTGTTCGGCCGGCGTCCGACGGACGAGCAGCGGCATGCCATCCTGGATTACCTGCAGCGTCGCGACGGGGCCTCTGCTGACGGTGAAAAAGAGACACGCGCCCAGTGGGAAAGCGTTTGCCGCGTACTGTTGGCCAGCAACGAATTCATTTACATCGATTGATCATTAGAGAGAAGAACGATGTTCCCATCGCATTGGATTACGGAACGGCCGCTCAGCCGTCGCGACATGTTGATGTCCAGCAGTGCTGGTTTCGGTGGTCTGGCCCTGGCCGCGATGCTGCAGCAACAAGCGCACGGTGAACGTTCCAGCTCGCCCCTGGCGGCCCGACAGCCGCATTTTGCCCCCCGCGCGCGGCGCGTGATCTTCATGTTCATGCACGGCGGACCGTCCCAGGTGGACACCTTCGATTACAAACCTGAGCTCCAGAAGCGGCACGGGCAACCCTACACGTATCCGAAACCCCGGGTGGTATCGGCCAAGACGGGAAATCTGCTGGCCAGCCCCTTTCGGTTTCGGCCCGCTGGCCAGAGCGGGATTCCCGTCAGCGAGATATTTCCGGAAGTCGGCCGATGCGTGGATGACATCTGCTTGATCAATTCGATGTGGGGCAGCAATTCGCGGCACGGGTCGGCCTTATTGGAACTGCATACCGGCAGCGACACGTTCATCCGTCCCAGCATGGGGAGCTGGATCACGTATGGTCTCGGCACTGAAAACGAGAATCTACCCGGCTTCATCACCATTTGCCCCACTCTGGGCCACAGCGGCTCGAATGCCTGGAGCAGTGCCTTCCTGCCAGCCCACTACGCGGGGACTCCCATCGGCTTTTCTTCGACCAAGGCGGAGCAAGCGCGCATCGGCTATATCGCCCCGCAGATCGGTCTGGACGCCCAGCGCCGTGAGCTGGACTTGCTGCACGAACTCAATCACATGCACCTGCGTCAGTCCGGCCCCGACGATCGGTTGGAAAGCCGCATTGAGGCATTCGAATTGGCATTTCGAATGCAAACAAGTGCGCCCGAGATACAAGACTACACGCGAGAAACCGAAGCCACGCATCGGCTGTACGGAGTGGACCAGGAGCCCACACGCAACTTCGGCATTCAATGCCTGATGGCACGGCGATTCGCTGAGGCAGGAGTTCGATTCATCCAGGTCACACACAGTTATAAGTGGGACGCACACAATAAACTGGCTGCGAACCATCGCAAGAATGCGGCTGAGGTCGATCGTCCGATCGCCGGACTGATTCGGGATCTGAAGCAGCGTGGGATGCTGGAGGACACTTTGCTAATCTGGGGAGGCGAATTCGGTCGCACGCCAACAACGCAGGGATCCGACGGGCGGGATCACAACAACGTGGGATACACGATGTTCCTGGCCGGTGGCGGAGTGCGCGGAGGCATTCGATTTGGAGCCACCGATGAATTCGGCTACTTCGCTGCTCAAGACAAAGTGCATTTGCATGACTTGCACGCGACCATCCTGCACCTGCTGGGGCTCGATCACCAGCGGTTGACCTACCGCTATGCCGGACGCGACTTCCGATTGACCGACGTGAAAGGCAACGTCGTCCAAGGCGTGTTGGCCTAAGGCCCTTTGGAGTTTGAAAATGGGGTAAGCATTCTGCTTGCCGTACCGCACTATCCCTCTTTCGGCGCCTGTTGCTCAAGCCGCTTACTAGGCATCGCATAACACATCGCCGGGCTGCGGGACCTACGCCCTTACTTCTTGCGACTTTTCGCGTGGTTGATCGCCATGTCCAGACGCACGCCGAGGGCAACCAGCTTGTTCATCTTCGTGCGGGGACGACGCCACTGTTTCCATTAGCGCATCCGGTCGCGGCGTCGAATCCAGCCGTCCAAACCGGCAAGGTCATCGAACTGACGAGCCACATCGAAGTTCGCCAACCGTCTTCGTGTACTTCGTGGTATTCTCTTGCAGCGGACAAGGCGCGTGGGCCGACAGTGCAGAGCCGGACAAGACAGAAACAGTTCGATTGATGCCGAATAGGCGCAATGAATTGCTGCAGGCGATCGGCCGACAGCCCCGGTTTTGAGTCAAACTGGAACCGGTTTCGCATCAAGACGGCGTTGTTTAGGATAGGGCGGCGGAGACGTTGCCTGCAAGGTGGGTGCCTGACACGACTCCCCATGGGGTGCATGTCAGGGTTTGCGGGGTGATTTGA
>RFIQ01000598.1 GCA_003695565.1 Planctomycetota bacterium
CACTTCTGCGATCAGAGCCGCCCCGTGCAGGACACCCCAGATCAAGTAGGTCCAATTGGCCCCGTGCCATAACCCACTCACAGCGAACACCACCAGGATATTCACTGCCCAACGGACGGGAGGCACGCGATTTCCTCCCAAGGGAATGTAGACATAGTCGCGGAACCAGGTGGACAAACTGATGTGCCACCGCGACCAGAAATCATGCAGGCTGGTAGCCAAGTAAGGCACGCGGAAATTCTGCATCAAGTCGATCCCGAACATGCGAGCGCTACCCCGAGCCATGTCCGTGTATCCGGAGAAGTCGCAATAGATTTGGAACCAGAAAGCGATTACTGCCGCAACCGCCATGGCTGGAGCTTGACCTGACACGTCGTCAAACACAGCATCGACCAGCAATGCCAGCCGATCAGCAATGACGACCTTTTTGAACAAGCCCCACAAGAACATCCACGCCCCCACCCGGATGTTGGACCAGCGAACAATGACGGGACGGCGCAAGGCGGGCAATAGCCGCCCGGCACGTTCGATCGGGCCTGCCACCAGTTGGGGAAAGAACGAGACGAACAACACGGTGCGCCACAACGATCGTTCCGGCTCGATCCGTCTGGCATATACATCCGCCACGTAGCCGATGGCCTGAAACGTGTAGAACGAGATCCCGACCGGCAGCAGGAATCCCAAGTCCAGCGGAAGTGCCCAACCCGTCCATGCGGCGGCAGTACCGGCAAACAGACCGTAGTACTTGAACAGGAATAGAATACCGACGTTCAAACCGACCGCCAGGAACATCCATCGCCACCGCGTCGCGCTGTCGGCGCTGTCCGCAATGCGCCGCGCGGCCAGATGGCAAGAGGCGGCCGTCAGCAGAAGCAGGGCGTAGTATTCGATCCGCCAGGCGGCGTAGAATATACCACTGGCCGCCAGCAGCACGATCCACCGCCGATCGCGGGGCAGGAGCGTGCATAGGATGGCGCAACCGAGGAGCAACGCCGCATATTCGAGCGAATGAAACAGCATGCTGGCATTCCCAGGCTATCTTTCCCCGCGGCCCTGAGCCTCCGGCAGGGCGCATGCCTCCAGGCAATTGGGTACAGGGTGCCCTGCGGACCGCGGTTTCCCCGGTGAACGCCTACCTATTTCCCGCAGTACCTGGCTACTTGTGCCTTCATGAACTCGAGGCCTTCCCGCGCCAGCGTAAGCTCATCGTCGAACATCCTCCGCCAAATGCGCGTGGCGGCTGCCAATTCGGGCAACGCCAGACCGAAGGCCTCGATCACCAGCCAGCCGTCATATCCGATTTCGGCGATGCCAGTAAAGTTCTTCTCCCAGTTCACATTCCCCTTGCCCGGCGTGCTGCGATCGTTTTCGCTAATGTGAATGTGGCACAGCACGTCCTTGATCTCGCGAAGAGTTCCCACGATGTCTTTCTCTTCGATGTTGCTGTGGAACGTGTCGTACATGATGCCGCAGGCGGGATGCCCCACTTCCCGTGCGAATCGAGCGGCATCTGCGTGAGCGTTGAGGAAATAACACTCGAAACGATTCAAGGCTTCGACTCCCAACTTGACACCCACCTCGCCGGCGTGTTCGGCCACTTGCCGCATGCTGTCGACCCCCCACTTCCACTCATCCTCGGTGGGACCGCGTCCGGTAAAATGCCCCAGCGCCGAATGGTAGGGTCCGCACAATGTTTGAACGCCCGCTTCGGCGCAGCGGTCGAGGGTTTTCTTCGTCAGTTCCACTCCCTTGGCGCGGACGGCCGGATCGGGGCTGATCGGGTTGTCTTCCACGTTCCGCACGGTAACCGCGGTCCGTTCCAGGCCCAGGTCGTCCAGCCGCCGGCCGATCCCGGCATAATCGAGATCCAAGTTGAACATGGGCAACTCGACACCGTCATAGCCCATCTCCTTCAACTTCTCGATGGTTGGGAACATCTGGTCGGTAACTTCCGCACCCCACAACAGCAGGTTCATCCCATATTTCATCGTGTCGACTCCTATTGGAAGGTTGCATCTTAGACTTTGGTATTCACCAAGCTCTCCGCGCCGGGCAACCCGGGGAACACGGGCGAGCCGATGGCCGTCGGTGGAGCAACGGTAGTTGGTGTTGCTGGCCCGACCAGTCTAGCCGCTTTGGAGCTGCCGAACAATCGACCACCGGGGTACTTCAGCGAGTCCGGAGAAACTCGATCGTCAGAGTCGATCGGCCGCGCCGCTCATGGCGTAGTTGGCGTCAGCAACTGGTCTGCCGCCTGCCGCACTCGGCCGCGTGCCTGGGCCAGCCACTCGCAGACGCGATCCGGCAATGGCGGCAATCCGACTCGGCGCATTACGCCGTTGAGCCGGTATAGCAACCGGAAATCATCCCGATAGTCCGCCAGGAACCGCACCTCGATGAAGCGAGGCACGAGTTCACGCAATCCGGGGGCCGGACGCAGGCAGATACGGCAAGCCCCCTCCACGAGCGCATCCAGATCGAGGTCGGCCAGCGCCCGGTAGTAGCGGTCGAGCAGGTGTGGGTCGCGTTCCATCAGCACACTGTCGAGCAACAATTCAAGGGCAACATGTCCCACGAAGCCAGCCTGGTGCCCGCTACCTGGCGGCAACATGTCGCGCAACGCCACCGCTAGCGCCGCGCTCAACTGCACGAACGTCTCGGTCTGGTGGAACCAGGCATCGTCCTGGTGGTGCTGGAGACAACCACGGGCCAACGACGCGATTCGCGGATCGGGGTGGTCGACGACTGCCGCCGCGCGAACCCGGCGGGCTCGATTCTTCCGATCGACGACGTTCATCCAATCGGGCAACGATGTTCCAGCCACCCAATAGGGATCGTTCAGCCCGCACCGAGCATGCGCTAGATAGTTCACGCGTCTGGATCGACTCCATACACGCCTACACGTTTTCCCAATTCCCCTGCTTGGCACTGTTCAGCACCGCATCGCATACGCGTTGCGTTTCCAGTGCATCGCGGAACGTGGGATGGACCTCTTCGCCGGTATCCAGCCCTTTGAGGAAATCCGCCACTTGATGGATGAAGGTATGTTCGTAGCCGATCTGCAATCCCGGCACCCACCAATTCCCCATGTAGGGATGATCGCTGTCGGTGACATGGATGCTGCGCCAGCCGCGCACCTTGGATTCATCGGCGTGATCGAAGTACTCCAGTCGGTGCAGATCGTGCAGATCCCACCGCAGACTGGCGTGCTGCCCATTGACTTCGAACGTGTACAGGGCCTTGTGCCCACGGGCATAGCGAGTGGATTCGAACAGCCCCAACGATCCGTTGGCAAATCGACAAAGAAATGCACAAGCATCATCGATACCGACCGGCTTCTTTTCGCCCGTTTCGGCGTGCACGCGTTCCTTGACAAACGTTTCGGTCATCGCGGTGACGTTGGTGATCGACCCGTTCAACCACAGGGCTGTATCGATGCAGTGCGCCAAGAGGTCGCCCGTAACGCCGCTGCCGGCCGCTTGCACATCCAGCCTCCAAGTGGCGGTGCCCCCCTGTGGCACATCTTCGCTGATCGTCCAGTCCTGCAGGAAATTGGCACGATAATGAAAAATCCGGCCGAGCTTACCCGAATCGATGATCTGCTTGGCCAGAGTCACTGCTGGCACGCGGCGGTAGTTGTACCACACCATGTTGGCCACGCCCGCTTTCTCAACCGCCTCGACCATCTCTTCGCCTTCCGCCGAATTCATGGCCAGCGGTTTTTCGCACAGAATCATCTTGCCGGCCGCCGCGGCCGCGATCGCGATTTCCTTGTGCAAATTATTCGGGGTGCAGATGTCCACTGCGTCGATATCGTCGCGTTTCAACAATTCTCGCCAATCGGTCTCCACCGACTCGTATCCCCATCGGTCGGCGAATTCCTCGGCCTTGTCTTTGTTCCGGGCACACACCGCCTTCAAGACTGGCCGGTGCTCGGTCGGAAAAAAACGCGGAGACTGTAGATAGGCGTTCGAGTGGGTGCGGCCCATGAACCCGTAACCGATCATGCCAATGCGGACTTGCTTCATCGTTACCCCTTTCGTGTACGTTGCTTCAAAACCTGTTCGTCTGAGCGGTCGGATCAATCCCAGCCGTGAGCATCCCGCACTTCAATCATTTTCTTCAGGATCGTGTTCCAGGTTTCGGGGTTCTCCAGAACCGCGTTGGGGAACATGCAACCATCCCAGCAAATATGCTGGATGCCGCGAGCGGGCGCGTCCTTGAGCCAGTACCCGGAGCACTTGACGATATCCAACTTGCCGTTCGGATCGTCGGCCGGGCAGTGCTTGCCTGTTTTATCGTGATCGCCGGCACCATGTACCTGTCCGTCGTTCTGGGCGACATGGAAATCGATCGTCCAGGGTCTTAGCTTGTCGGTCATTTCCTCGTACGCCGCCCAAAACTCGTCCTCGGAATAGCCTTCTTTCAGCAACGCGTGTTCCGGCGCGTTGTAGCCCATCAGGTACAAGTACGTGTGCGCCAGGTCGGCTTGAAACCCGAGCGCTTCGGGCATCCCTACCCCTTCCAGGATTTCCAACATGTATTTCCAACTATGCATCCCGGCCCAGCAGATTTCGCCTTCGGCCGCCAATCGCTCGCCGTGGTCTTTGGCGATTTCGGCCGCCTGGCGAAAGGTTTCGATAATCTTCTTCGTGTTGCCCGCGGGATCCTCGCGCCACTTGTCGATCCCGAATTCGGCCGAATCGATCCGGATCACACCATACTGGCGGACTCCGTGATCGTTGAAGATGCCGGCGATCCGGCAGGCCATCTTGACTGCATCCAGGAACTTGGCCCGCTGCTGTTCGTCTCCCATGGCGCTGTCGCCAACGGTTCCCGGCCACACGGGGGCGACGAGAGAACCGACCTTGAACCCCTTTTCGGCGATCATGTCGGCGATCCGCCGCAATTCGTCTTCAGAGGCCTGCGGATCGGTGTGCGGCAGGAACAAGAAGTAGTCGATGCCCTCGAACTTCTGCCCATCCACCTCGGCCGCGGCGGTCAGGTCCAGCATGCGTTCCAGGCTGATTGGCGGTTCCTGGTCCGGTCCATCCCCTTTGCCCACCAGGCCGGGCCACATGGCATTGTGCAACTTCGGATAGGTGTGACTCATCGAACAACTCCTTGTAATTCACGTATTCATGGAAGGGCACGACTACCACCGCCCAGGGACGCGGTGGAGGTCCCCGAGTGGCGATGCATGGGGATCAACGGTACTTCTGCCAGGCGCCGTTCGGGGGCAAATCGTCGTGTACGTCCGGCCCGAAGTATCGCAAACCGACCAATGGTTCGCTGCCCGTGTTCTCGATTTCTACCCCCCGCGTCGCCGCTTCGTAAGAGATGAACACTTCGTCTTCGGTGTTTTCCCCAAAATCGATCATGGCCGGAGTCTGCAGACGCAACTTGCCCATCCGACCGCAACCTTGCACGGTGATCCAACCGCTGGCCCCCGGATCCTGCAGCACGCACTTGCAGCCAGGTTGGACTGTCAACTCTTTGGCGCTAAACAACTGGCGGCCATCGACGGTACCGTACACGATCCATTTATCGCAAAAGCCGTCTCCGCTCCGTTTCTCGTCCACCACCGGTTCGATGTAGTTCTGGTCCTTGAAGTGCGTGTCGACATTCTTGTCCCAATCGAGCTGGCCGACGATGAAGTCGAGGTCCTGGTGCTTCTCCGGGGGCATATCTTTGACCAGCAGCGACCAGGGGACATAGCGGCCTTCGACCATCGATTGGTACATGCCGAACACGTCGCTGCCCCACTGCGGTTCATACGTGCACAGACTTCCCGGCGCGTGAAGTACGCCGGGAGGGATCAGCCAACCGGTTCCCCGCTTTAGCCGGTATGCCTTGGACAGATCGAGGATTCCGTTGTCGCCCTTATTCCAATCCTCGAGGCACTTGCGGACCTGCTCTTTGGTCGTACCGGGTTCCAACCCCATGAAGGTGTAACAGAAATTGTTGTCGACGTTGTTGTATTGGGGAGGAAAATAGTAGCTCTCGGGCTTGCCTTCCTGGCCCACCAGCGCCGCATCCTCGAAGGTCTGATGCATATGGTGGGGGATCGGGCCCATATTGTCGAAAAACTTGGAATAGACCGGCCACCTTTGGTACTGGGAGTAGATCGCCTCTCCCACCAACCGATTGCCGGCTTCGGCCACGGCATCGCGGAGCAGGAACTTCTGCCCCTCGAACAAGCACATGCTCAATCCTTCGTGCCATACCCGGCCCTCGTTGGCCGCTTCGGTCGTGCTGGCGAACCAACGTTCGTCGATCCCGCCACGATCGGCGCCGAACGCATAGAGATGGTCCGGATTTAGTTTGATCCGGCGGCCCGGATGGAGAAAACTGCGCGGCACCCAGGTGGGGGTCAATCGCAGCAGGCCTTCGCCCGCATCCAGCGCCGCATCGAGAATCTTGCCAACATTGTCGCTCTTGATGAGCCCTTCATCCAGCTTTCTCATACTCCACCACCGCCGTTTTAAGGTTTCGGTTAAGACGCCGAACGCCACCCCATAGCCACGCCGCGCCAGACCGGGCCAGCGATCCCAGTCGCGCCGGCCCGGGGCATCCGAGGAATCGTTTCACCGCCTGTTTTATTCCGTGGGGACAACCGTTACAAGTAAGGGTTGTGGCCCAAGACGCCCTGAACCGCTTTTCCTGGGGAGGTTATTCATGCGTATCGATCTACCGGCTCCCGTGCTGCTATCGGTCCCCCCATCGCTGGATGCCATGCCGGATGGGACCGTTTCGCAGGCGACGGCCAGCGGCGATTTTCGGCTAGGACGGATCCGACTGACCGACGGACCATGGCAGGGAGTGGAGTTGCTGGTGGTCGATGCGGGGCGTTTGCGAGCCGCCATTTGTCCGACGCGGGGGATGAGTCTGTGGAAGGCACGGGCCGGATCGACTGATATCGGTTGGCGGTCTCCCGTGCGCGGCCCAGTGCATCCAGCCCTGGTGGCGCTGACGGAAGGAAGTGGACTGGGA
>RFIQ01000061.1 GCA_003695565.1 Planctomycetota bacterium
CCTCGTCCGGCAGCGGGCAGTCGTCAATATACAGCGAACTAAGCTCCGGTGCGGACGCCAGGGCTCGTAGACCAGCCGGACTCAAGCCGGGCCCGATCAAGTGCAGGGACTGCAGGGCGGGAAGCCCGGCGATCGCTGCCGCAGCGCGATCGTCCAGTTGCGGACCGCCCAACCGCAACTGGACCAGGGACTCGATTCTCGACAGCTCGGCAATCCCCGCGGCCGTAATTCGTCCATGCGGCAGATTCAATATAAGTAAGCGAGGAAGGGCATCAGCCACCAGGCGACAAAACCGATCGTCGACTGGCGTCTGGCGGATTCGTAAGTGTTCGAGTTGGGGCAGGCTGGCCAAGGCCGAAAATCCCGCCATGTCGACCCCTCCGTCGAGCAACAATTCGCGCAACCTAGCGCCTGCCGCCTGCAACTCCTGCATCTGTTCGGCGGAGACATGCTGTTCGGCTTGGATGCGATCACTTTGTCCCTCGATGACCTGCTGGATCCATGTCTGCCAGAGGTCGGCTGGCATCGGCCGTGGAGAAGCGTCGACAGCATCCGCATACGAAGCATCGGTCGATGGACTCGGCGACTCTGTCCCTGCCGAATCTGGCGTAGGCGATTGTGCGACGGGAGCGGCCGGGACCGGTCGCTCGGCAGAAACAGCCGGAGGAGTTTCCACCGGTCGGCAGCCCAGTCCCAACAATGCAGCGATCACCAGGGGCACCGCCATCGTTCGCTGAGACGCCCAACTCAGGCTTGTCTTGGAAGCCGTTGGGACTGAGCTGGTAACCTCCGAACCCGTCGAGGGCCCGGTATCCTGGGTGCGCTGCCGACAGCGTGGGGAAAACAACGGCGAAAGTGGGGGCTTCATATCGGGATGCTCTACCGAGGGGATTGGCGAGTGCACCGACACGCATGGGCGCACGCCGTCGTGGCGGGGCGGTAGACATCGGGGGGCGCCCCAGCGTTTCAGTTGTCCTCCGCTACGTTGACGTAGACTTTCAGCGCGTCACGGTCTTCGACCAGCAACCGCATCATCTCGGCGTAGTTTTCCAGACCGTCGACGGGGCTGGTCAGGATCCGCTCGGTGACGCCCGGATACATGACTTCGCCCAGCGCCAGGTCGCGGATACCCAACTCGAAGTGCTCGCGGTTGGCATTGACCGAACCCAGCAGCAACTTGTTTCCCAGCACCCATTCGATGTTGATCTTGTCCGATGGGACTTCGATCTTGCGCTGACCGCCGGTGATACTGGTCCACACCAGCACCCCGTTGTGACCGAGCGCCTGCATGGCTTCGAAGGCGAGCTGACTGCTACCGGTAGCATCGAGGATCAGGTCAGCCTTTCCGACCTGTCGCGCCAGCTCGGTCAACGACGTTTCCTGAGTCGATATGTACGTGGCTTCAAAGCCCTCGACGATTTGGCTCTTCAAGTGCGGACCCGGCGCGCGGGCCAGCGTGTACACGTCCAATCCACGGGACTTCAGTACCAAGGTGCTCAGCAAACCGATTTGTCCGGCTCCCAGGACGAAAGCCCGTTGGGGCGACCAAACTCGCATCCGCCGCTGGCATTCGAACGCCTGCTGGATTGCCTTGGCGGCACAGCTCATCGGTTCCATCAGCACGTGCAAGTGCTTCAAACCCTCGGGAACGCGTACGATGTAGTCTTCGGCGTCGACGAATTCTTCAGTCAAGTAACCGTGCAGCAGGTTGATGCCCCGCTCGTAGTAGGTTTCTTCACTGGTCATGTCGTAGGTGCCGATCTGGTCGTAGATCGAAGTGCCCGGCCGGCGAACGGTGGCTGTCACGTAGTCGCCCGGTTTGATGCGGCGGACGTTGGGGCCCACCTCCACTACCTTGCCAAAGCACTCATGCCCCAACACCAGGTAGTCGTCTCCGGGAGGGGGATTGCCGTACAGAGCATCATTGATTTCCCGGTCGGTGGCGTCGACACCGACTTTCAACACCTTCACGCGGACCCCCTTTCCGTCGGGAATCGCGGCGATGTCGGGAGTCGGGATGTCGCGGAGATGCACACTGTTGGGGGTGCCTGGTACTACGGCCACAGCTTTCATGAGACGGCTTGCTTTCAATCCGAAGTTTTGACGCCTGCAAACGACAAATGGGGCAGAGTTGCGTTATAACAACCGATAACAGTAAAGGTAGGTGTTGTGAGGGTGGTTGGTCCAGCTCCAAATCTATCGCGCGACCGCTCTGCGTTCGAGGGGTGCAAGCGGCGGAAAAGCCAGGTTTTTTCGCGCGAAAACCTTGGGAAATCGCGCCAGGTTCAGTATGTTTCAAGTCTTGACCTGGCTGGGGTTACGGCATTCGTAGAGGAGGACTTCCGGGCGTGACAGGCCGAAACGGGCGAAAACAGCAACCGAATCTGGATTTCTTGTCGGACGACGAATTACTGGACATGCGGATGTGCGATCTGCGGCTGTCCCTGGCCGGAAGCGTGGTGGAAGAACGCATCGAACAGTTGTACGAGGAGCTGGCGGAACGAGGCATTTCATTCCGACCCCATTGCTGGTTGTCCGACGAATGGTTTTCGCCCGATGGCGTGCCCGGAATCGCCGTCCCCTTCTATCTCGTCCACCCTCGCTTGATGCGCCTGGAGCGGAAACTGGTCCTGGAGGTCGAAGGGGGGACGCACGAGTGGTGCATGAAGATCCTGCGGCATGAAGCGGGGCATGCTATCGATACCGCATTTCGTTTGCGGCGGCGGAAGGGATACCGCCAGACGTTCGGACGCGTCTCGGTCCCCTACCCCGACTACTACCGACCCAAGCCCTATAGCCGCAATTACGTTTTGCACTTGGGGATGTGGTACGCCCAATCCCATCCGGTGGAAGATTTTGCTGAGACGTTCGCCGTCTGGTTGCGGCCTCGCTCCCGCTGGCGCGCGCAGTATCGCGGATGGCCGGCGCTGAAGAAACTGGAATTTGTCGATGCGTTGATGGAGCAATTGCGCGATGAGAAACCCCTGGTCAACACGCGCGTGCACGTCGATCCGTTGAAGACGATCAAGAAGACTCTCCGCGAGCATTACCAAAAGAAACGCGAACACTACGGAGTCGAACACCCGAGTTTCTACGATCGCGACCTGTGCCGTTTGTTCTCCAACAAGCCCGAACATGCCAAGAATCCCACCGCCTGCGGCTTCCTCCGTCGCCACCGCGCCGAGTTGCGCAAGAGCGTTGCTACCTGGACCGGCGAATATCAGTACACCATCGATCAAGTGCTCGGTGAAATGATCGAACGTTGTCGCGAGCTGAAGCTGCGTTTGCGCGCCGGCGTGGAAGAAACCAAACGGGATGTGATGATCTTGATTACTGTGCAAACCATGAATTACCTCCACGAGGGGAACCATCGAGTGGCCCTATGAGACGACTCCGCGTACTGGCCTTGTGCAATGAAACCCTGGTGCCCCCGGAAACCATGGAGGGGTACTCCGAGAAAGAGATCGATGAGTGGAAGACCGAATTCGACGTGATCTCCACGCTGCGTGAAATGGGGCATAGCGTGCACGTGTTGGGGTTGAGCGACGATTTGACCCCCATCCGCGAGGCGATTCTCAAACGGGATCCACACATTGCTTTCAATCTCCTGGAGGAATTTCATGGCGTGGTCACGTACGATCACGCCATCGTCAGCTATCTGGAACTCATGCGGCTACCCTACACCGGCTGCAACCCCCGCGGGATGTTGCTGTCGAAAGACAAAGCGCTGACCAAGAAGATTCTGGCTTTTCACCGCATTCCCTCGCCACGTTTCACCGTGTTTCCCCTCGGCCGCAAAGTCGTTCGACCCAAGCGGCTGCAGTTCCCGATCTTCGTCAAGTCGGTGATCGATGACGCGTCGCTGGCCATTTCCCAGTCCTCCGTGGTGTGGGACGATCGCGAACTGGCTCAGCGCGTGGCGTTCGTCCATGAGCACACCCAAGCCGACGCGTTGGCCGAGGAATTCATCGAGGGACGTGAATTCTACGTCGGCGTCCTGGGCAACGAGCGATTGCAGACCCTGCCGATTTGGGAGCTGCGGTTTACCAAGAGCGACGTGCCAATCATCGCGACCCGCAAGGTCAAGTGGGATCGCAAGTACCAGCAGAAGCTGGGCGTTGAGACGGGACCCGCGGAAGGGCTGAGCCAAGAACAGCAGCGTCGTATCGCCCGCCTTTGCAAGAAGGTGTACCAGGCGCTCGGGATGAGCGGATACGCCCGCATGGACTTGCGCATGCGCCCCGATGGGCGGATCTACGTGCTGGAAGCCAACGCGAATCCGAACTTGTCCTACGGTGAGGACTTCGCCGAATCGGCCCACGCCGCCGGGATCACCTACGAGGATCTGCTCAGCAAGATTCTGGGGTTGGGCCTGAGATACCGTGCGCCATGGAAGCTGTAGTAGATCGCGTTTCGCAATTGTTGGGAAGCCACCCGTGTCCGACGCTGGAAAGCGAGCTGCTGGTAAGGGGCCTACCGCTGGCCCCGGCGGTTTCGTCGCCGGCCCGATTACTCGGCCACCGCGGCTTCCTGCTCCGCCAACTCCTTCCAAAACGTCACGTATTGGCTATGGTGTTTGATGTAGCCCGGGTCGAACACGGCGCGCCGCAACTCTTCCCGTTGTTCGATAAACTTGGCCACGTCCTTGGGATCATTCGGGGAAAACACGGGACAAGGGCGGTCGTAGACGATCATCGCGCCGTCTTCCCCCCGGTCGTGATAACGCGATAGTCCGATTACCCGGTTAGCCACGTAGATCGCTTCGTTCAATTCGTGCGTGACGATCATGATCGTGTAGGGAGGCGTCTCGCCGCGCTGCCGAGCCTGCAGGTTCTCCTGATAGAAGTGCAACAACATCAATTGCAGGCTCTCCCGCGTGGCTTCGTCCAAAGCGCCGAACGGCTCGTCGAGTAACAACAGTTTGGGCTTGAGGATCAGCGCCTGCGCGATCGCCACCCGTTGCCGCATGCCGCCCGACAGTTCACTGGGGTACTTGCCGCATGCCTCCGCCAGGTGGACGCGGTCCAAATACTCCCGTGCCATCCGGTGGTGCTCGGCTCGCAACTTCCGCCACTGCGGATAGAGAAACCAGCGAAACGGGATCGAGGTCTGATCGAGTTTCAAACCGAACGCCACGTTGCGCTCGGCCGTCAGAAAATCGAACAGGCTGTAATTCTGATACACGATTCCCACGTTGCGGTTCGGCCCGCGGATCGGTTCCCCGCCGACGAGAACCTCGCCTTCGCGCGGCGGATGCGTCCCCAAGATGGCCTTCAACAAGGTGCTCTTGCCGCAACCGCTCGGTCCGACCAACGCCACGATCTGCCCAGCCTCGATCCGCAGGTTGATATGATTGAGCACGCGGA
>RFIQ01000599.1 GCA_003695565.1 Planctomycetota bacterium
CGCTTGTCGGAAAACAGCCGTCGGTAGCCTGCATCGTTGTCGCTCATGGGGGCTATTCTAGCCCCAAACCATCTTGGATACAGAGTCGCAATGCACATCAGAGCCCTGAGCATCCGGTTCCCCGGCGGGGCTGAGCCGACGGCGGTCGAATCTTACCAAGAAATGCTGACGTTTACTCGGCGAGTCGGGCTACTTCACCGCCGTTGCGCGTGCACAGCTTCCGCCAAACCGCCGGATCGATGGAATCGGAAATTGGGTGCACACCCCCATCGACACCAACCGCGTGCACCAGCCCCTGGTGGTAGCTGCGCGCCGTGACGGCGGCAAAGGTGGGCTGTGTTGCGCTGGTCCCCAAGGTGCGCGATGTAAAATCGATGTCGTATTTGCGTCCGTCTCGGTGGGTATACTCGACCTCATAGTTGGGTGGGAAGGTAGCGGTAAACCCCGTGTCGTATACGGCTCCATCGCACCACTCGCCGTGACCTCCATTGTCGTTAAGATCTGGCCCCAATTCGAACTGACCACCGCCGATGTATTGCAGTAAATCCTCCGGCCTCGACGGCGGCCGTGGCGATGGCGTGAACGTGTCGTGAATTAAGGGCTGGAACGTTTTTACGTCGCATGCGGCCATTGTGGTACTCAATCCATCGCTGATAGCGCTCAACCGCAGGAATATTTGCGGCAAGAAAACACCATCACCGGATTGATGGCTGACCGGATCCCAAATGAACCATGTGCCTGCATTAAACCCGTAGCTTACAGGGCTGACCCACCCCTCATCGTGCCCCTCGTCCTTCATGCGGTAAGCGAATGGATCGGAGGGGCATTTATAGGCTGGCAAAACAAACTGCGGCACGCCTGAGACGAGATTCCGGGGATGCTCCCATCCAACATCGAAACAAATGCTGTCGAAAACACTATTTTGTTCGATGTAAGGTAGCAGGCGCGCGTGCACCGACCAGGAACCGAACGGGCTAGCGATAAAACTGGGTGGAAGCGTTCCGTGAGTAGCTTCATAATTGAGTACAGCGATTCCGATCTGGTGCAAATTGCTTTGACATTGCACTCGTCGCCCAGCTTCACGGGCCGCTTGAACGGCCGGCAGCAAGAGCCCCATCAACAGCGTGATGATGGCTGCTACCGCAAGCAGCTCAATCAGGGACGTGCCGCACCGTAGTAACAGGCGCGAAAATCCGTCCGGCCTCCGCAAATCGATGCTCCTAAGTCGATTCTCATTCATAAATGCTGTCGGCTCCGCTGCCATTACTGGCTGCCATGATGCGACGATCGAGGCTGATTCTCACAGGCAATCGAGGTGAGGCGAACGCAAACCGTCGTTCCTTGCCCCGCACCGGAGGACGCAATTTCCAGTTCACCTCCAAACAATTCTGCCACAGAACGGCTGATGGCTAATCCTAACCCGAACCCGTGCCCATGAGAACGCGCTGCACGAGCGCGATAAAACCGCTGGCAAGCCTGCCGCAGCGTTTCGGCATCCATTCCTACGCCGTCATCCCGTACTGTGACGACCAACTTTCCCTCCCGATCGGTTGCATGCACCGAGACCGTGCAACCCGGTGAGGAAAACTTGATTGCATTGTCGATCAGGTTTGAAAACAACTGGCCCAACAGGATGCGATCGGCGAAAACCCATTGGCCATACCCTACATCGAGTTCTATTTCGATTTGTTTTTCCCTCGCGGCGGCGCGCCACCGCTGGACGACGTCTTTCAACACTGCTGCGGCATCCACGGGCTCCATTTGAGGACGCAACACGCCTGCATCGTATTTGCTCAACAGCAGCAACTGGTCTACAATCGCGCACAAACGCTCGACCTCGACCAACGACCGCTGCAACACGCAGCAGTACTCCTTCTCGGACCGGGGATGGCGAAGCGCGATTTCGATTTCCGCTCGCAATGCAGCCAATGGTGAACGCAATTCATGGGCCGCATCTCCGGTAAAGCGTTGGATAGCTTGCAGAGCGGCGGCTAGACGCTCCAGTGTGTACCGAATGGTTGTTGCCAACGTCTCCAGTTCATCTCCACTTCGTTCAATCGGTAATGGCTCGCTCAGCTGCTCTTGGGCGACATGCTGGGCCATGCGGCTCAAACGTCTAATCGGCCCCAACATGGGTCTCGCCAGGCCAACCCCCACCACGGCAGCCAGCACCAATGTGACACCAACCAGACTGATGATCGCCCATCGATAGAAGGCCAACTCCCGTTCCAGGTAACGCTTGGAAACCAATGCCCGGAACAACCAAGGACGGGAGTCGCCGTCGCGTGCAGCCATCTCCACCATTCGAAAGTTTCCCAGGTTCGACAAACGCAAATCCCTCCATTGGGGACCATGCAGATCGCCTGGATTTGGTGGCGTGGGCAGCGCGATATATCGCAGTATGGGGCTGGTGAAGAATGGAGTTGCATCTGGCGCAAATATCTGAAAACTGTAATCTCCATGTCTTGCATAAAGCCGTTCCAACCTGGTCTCCAGCTCAGAGGAACCGCCAAACACTTGCACCTCTTCGACGAGTTCCTCCACTTCCTCCATCAAACTGGCATCGGCTTGGTGTTGCAAATGCCGTCCGATCTGGACATAGAGAACCGCCGCATACACGAAGAGCACTCCTCCGGTGGCCAGGACGTTATAAAACGCCCACTTCCCACGCAAGCTCATCCTCATGACTCGAGGTCTCCCAGCATATATCCCTGCCCACGAACGGTGCGAATCGCAGTCGCGGCGCCTTCCACCGCCAACTTCTTACGCAACTTATTAATATGCACCTCGATCACGTTGGTCCAAGTGGCAGCCGAAGACCTCCACACGTCGCGGGCAAGCTGCTGGCGGGAAACCACTTGCCCTTGATGTCGCGCCAGATATTCCAGCAGCTCGAATTCCCGTGGGGTTACATCGATGACCCCACCTGCAAAGGAAACGCGACGAGCCAGGCTGTCAATTTTCAGCTCGCCTGCTTGCAACAACGCACCGGCCGACCGCGAGGCCACGCGTCGCAGAATGGCTCGCAGCCGAGCAAGAAGCTCGGAAAATGCAAATGGTTTGACCAGATAGTCGTCTGCGCCGCAGTCCAGGCCGGCAATCCGCTCCTCCAGCGAATCGCGGGCGGTCATGATCAGCACCGGAACATCGCCAAGCTCCTCGCGAACCTGCTTGAGCAGATCCAGTCCCGCCACATCAGGCAGCATCAGATCCAACAGGATGGCATCGACGGGTTCGAGTCGGATCAGGTCCAACGTACTCGCGGCTGTACCGGTAGCCAGCACATCATAGCCTTCCTCGCGCAGCCCTCGTCGCAGACTTTCCCGAAATGCCAACTGGTCTTCAACGATCAAAATCCGTTTTCTGCTCACACCGAGATCAAACTGGAGGGGCATTCCACGATTTGGCCAAATTTTCCCATGTCTCCCCGTGCCCGGGATCCGGCATACTCGCCTGCCCCGGGGCCGGAGAGGAGCCTGCACATTCCGGCGTGGACCTGCATCCTACACAATCGAAGTTCCAGCGACCGTGGTACGCACCGTGCAACGCCTGAAATCCTAGCAGACCGAGCAGAATACCAGCAGTTACCAGCATTAAAAAAAGTTTAGATTCGCGGCTCCCAACACCAGCCACTGCTATGCTCCGTCATCACCAGGCCTCAATCGGGCACGAATGCTCCTGCCGGACGATTAAACACTGACCGGTATCACCCGTCACGGAGGGAAACCACGATGAACAGCGTAGATTTTTCTGCTTCGAAGTCATCTCTTCCATGGCTCTCTGCATGGATCGTGCGAAAACGCATCGCGATCAGCTTAGTCGCGTTCTCTGTTTTGATCGCCTTCAATTTACTCGGGCGGCACACGGTTCCCCTCAGCCCAACGGATTTGGCGAATCCGTGGGCCGCTGCCGGCGTCGCGTTGGTCGTTTGCGGTGTTTTGATCCGCTCATGGGCGGCCGGGACCTTGCACAAGAATGGTGAATTGACGCAGGCCGGACCCTATGCGATGGTCCGCAACCCCCTGTACCTCGGGTCGTTCTTGATGATGTTCGGCTTTTGCATCCTAATGCGCGACCCGCTTTCCGCCATCTTCGTAGCCGGCCCCATGCTGCTTCTCTATCGATCGAAGATCATCAGCGAAGAAGCGAACCTGTCCCTGTGGTTTCCGGATCAATGGGAATCCTACGCACGTACGACGCCGCGCATCATTCCTCGCCTGCCTTCGCGCCGCGTGATGCATGGCTGGTCATTTCGCATGTGGTTGAACAACCGCGAGTACCGGGCCGTGGTGGGAACGGCGATCGGGTTGATCGCAATCCACTTTCTTGCAGCCATGGCGGTCTCGATGTCCTCTCATTCCTGACGCCGGTGAACCTCTTTCTGGTCTGAGTCGTCGATTCGGCGGGTTGCTGAGAAGAAGGGCTGAGTGTGCGCTGGGCGTCAAGGCTCTATTCGTGAGGTCGCCAATCTGTCTTCAGAATTCTCGGCAGAGCTCGGCAAGCGGCTGCCGCCCTGGTTTGATGGCTAACGGAAACGAACCATCGAACCATCGGATCGGGAAATGTCGGATCGACAATTGGCCCGTTGCGAGGCTATAATCGATTCCAAAGCGGTTTGGTGCATCGACTCACGAGCATCCCTCCCACCAACGGGCTCGCTGGCCCGTGAAGACCGTTCCCGCCTTACTAACTTCCCCACCTTTCTTTCGGTGCTCACCATGGCTTGGAATCGTCTCTCGTCGGGGGCGAATTGGATCCCGCGGTACCTGATGGCTGGCGCGTGCTTGCTGCTCATGTGGCCAACCAGAGGGGTGGCCGACGAAGTGCCGCCCCCCGTGGCTGGAGTGCTTCGCGACCATTGTGTGGATTGCCACAGCGGCAGCCAGGCGGAGGCGGGGCTCGACTTGACAACATTGGAGTGGGACCTGGCCGAACCGGCTGTGTTCGATACCTGGGTGCGGATCCACGACCGTGTCGCCGGTGGCGAAATGCCCCCGCCGGATTCTTCCACCCTGGATGCAGACCAACGCCAGCGAGCGGTCTCTGGATTGAGCGAGGTGCTGCGCGGTTACCAGTTGCAGCAACGGCGCACGGTTGGCCGAGTACCCGCTCGCCGATTGACTCATTCCCAACTGGAGGCCACTCTTCAAGACCTGTTGGGGATCGATATCCCGTTGGCCCGCCACCTGCCGGAACCGCCCCGTACCGGCGAGTATTCCACGCTGGCGGAACTCCAAACATTATCGCACTTCGACCTGGAGAATCATGTTCGCGTCGTGGAACTGGCAATTGATGAGGCCATGCGTCGGGCGTTGACTCCGGACGACAGGTCGCCGCAGCACTTCACCGCCCGGCAGATCGCCCGGACCCGCACGCGTACTCGGGAACCAGAGTACATCGATGGTGCGGCTGTTGTGTGGTCGGGCCGATTGACCTTTTATGGCCGCCTGCCCGCCACCACGGCTCCGCGCGATGGTTGGTACCGGTTTCGTTTCGAAGTATCCGCCCTGAAGAAACCCTCCGGTTCGGGCGTGTGGTGCACGGTGCGGAGCGGCAAGTGCGTTTCGAGTGCACCGCTGATGAGCTGGGTCGGGGCCTTCGAAGCGGACGAGGAAAAAAAGACAGTCGAAATGCTTGCCTGGTTGCCGGCCGGGCACATGCTCGAAATCCGCCCCAACGACGTGACGTTGAAACGCGCTCGATTTGCCGGAGGCCAGGCGGCCAACGGCGAGGGAGGCGGCCAGAACGTACCCGGATTAGCCATCCATTGGTTGGAAATGGAACCGGTTCATCCCGTGGCCAACGATGCACTGGTCCGCAAGTATCTGTTCGGCGACCTGCAGGTAGTAACTCACCGGGATCCATCCCGAGCCAAGATCGTCTGCGACGACCCGGCCCAGGCCGCGGAAACTCTGGTGCACGCTATGGCTCAGCGGGCTTGGCGCCGCCCGGTTCCGGCCAGCGAACTCCAGCCATATATCGACCTCTGTCGATCCGCCCTACAGTCCGGAGCTTCCCTGCCGGATGCGCTGCGCGTCGCCTACACGGCGGTGCTCTGCTCGCCCCGCTTCATGTACTTACAGGAGCACCCCGGAACGCTGGATCCGCTGGCCATCGCATCGCGGCTGAGCTACTTCATTTGCAACAGCATGCCCGACGAACCATTGTGGCGTGCGGCGGCGACTGGCGAACTGCGGGCCGACGACCCGGCATCGATCATCGACCACACGCATCGGCTGTTGCAGACGCCGCGCGGCCAGCAGTTCATGTCTCGATTCGCCAGCGAGTGGCTGGAACTGCGAGACATCGATTTCACGGAACCGGACAGCCGCTTGCATCCTGAGTTCGATCTTATCGTACAGGCGTCCATGCTGGCCGAAACGCATGCCTTCCTGGACGAACTGTTGCATCGCAACGCGCCGGTCCATGAACTTGTCACGGCGAATTATACGTTCCTCAATAGCCGACTAGCACGCTATTACGGCATCCGAGGTGTGCAGGGGGATGCCTTGCAACGCATCGAACTGAATCCCGATTCGCACCGCGGCGGTATCCTGTCCCACGGTGCCGTGCTGAAGGTTACGGCCAACGGAACCAACACTTCTCCGGTGCTGCGTGGCGTATTTGTGGCCCGGCGGATCCTGGGGGACGACATCCCACCACCCCCGGCGAATGTCCCCGCCATCGAACCAGACATCCGCGGAGCCCAAACGATCCGAGAACAATTGGAGAAACATCGCCAGGCCGAACAGTGCTCCAGTTGCCACAAACGGATCGATCCTCCGGGGTTCGCTTTAGAGAATTTCGATGCTGCCGGGAAATGGCGCGATTTCTATCCCCTGGTACGCAGCGGCAAGGTCCAGCGAGGTCAGGCCATCGACACCAGTTACACTCTGGCGTCCGGCGAGCATTTCGATGGCTATGCAGATTTCCGTGATCTGGCCGGACAACGACAGCAAGATTTAGCCCGCAATTTGATTCAGCACCTGCTCGTTTATGGAACTGGCGCCCGCATTTCCTTCGCGGATCGCTGGGAAGTGCGTGAACTGGCGGAGCAAGTCGCCGAGCAAGGGTACGGAGTGCGGTCGATCGTCGACGCCGTAGTCACCAGCCCCCTATTCCTGACCAAATGACACCAAGGCCCTACTGAAATGAACAACAAATTGCCACAGCAAGCCGGTTTTGTGACGCAACGACACCTGGATCGCCGGACGGTTCTTCGCGGGGCGGGAGTGGCCCTCGCCCTGCCGTGGCTGAGCGCCATGCAACGTCCCTGCGCCGCCTCCACTGGTCAACCGCCCCGCCGGTTCGTGGCGATAACCCTGAGCCTAGGTTTGTACGCCCCGAATTGGATTCCCAGCGAAGCGGGGAAAGGGTTCCGGCCGCCATTGTACCTGCAGGCACTCGAGGATCTGCGGAGTCGCCTGACCGTCATCTCGGGGACATCCCACCCCGGAGTGACCGGCGGGCATCGGGCCGAGGCGAGCATTTTGACAGCCAATCCCATCGGCAGCGAAGGCCGAGCCCGGAATTCGATCTCCCTGGACCAATTGTTGGCCAAACACCTGGGAGACCAAACCCGGTACTCCTCGCTGGTCCTTAGCGTCGACGGCAGCAACAGTCCCTCTTATACCGAAAACGGATCGATGATCTCGGCCGAGTCCTCCCCGGCGCGGCTATTTGCGAAACTGTTTATCGACGAATCGCCGCAGGAACGGAAACTGCACCAGCGCCGGATCCTGGAAGGCCGCAGCATCATGGACCTGGTGGCCGACGACGCCCGATCATTGCAACGGCAACTGGGGGCTGCCGACCGCGATCGATTGGATGCATTTTTCACCAGCGTGCGCGAACTGGAGTCCCGCATGACCAAAGCGGAACGGTGGGCGCGGCAGCCCAAGCCGCGGGTGGACGTACCCCCGCCCAGGGACATCGACGACCCCAATGACCTGGTGGCGCGGCAGAAGACAATGCACGACGTGATCCGACTGGCGCTAAAAACCGACTCCTGCCGATTTATTACGTTGCATACTGGCGGAGGGGCTGGCGTCCTGCCGATCGAGGGAGTCCGCGAGGGATACCACACCTTGAGCCACCACGGCATGGATGAAACGAAGCTGGAGCAGTTGGCGATCGTGGAAGCAGCGATGGTCGCCCAGTGGGGTGCCTTCCTGCGTGACCTGGCTCAAACGCAGGAACAGGATAGCACCCTACTCGATAACACAATGGTGCTGCTGACCAGCAATTTGGGCAACGCATCCAACCATAGCAACAAGAACATGCCAGTCCTGTTCGCCGGCGGACCGATTCGGCACGCCGGACACCTGGCATTCGACCAGCGCGACAACTATCCGCTGCCTAACCTGTTCGTATCGATCCTGCAGGCCTGCGGCCTGCCCTTCGACCGGTTCATGACCAGCACCGGTACCATGACTGGGCTCGATCTGATCGGTTGAACGTGGTGGCAAGAAAGAAATGATGCCGGATCCCGTTGGCCCCTGTTTTCTCTCTCCAGTTCTTGTGCCCCATCTCCGCGGCGGACGCGGGTCGCCCGGTTTCGTGCTGTATCTATATGACGGAGAAGACAGGGTTGGCTATAATGAAAGGGCCGCGCCATGAGCGTCGCGGTCCCGCCAGCCCCTCCCGCCAAGAAATCCTCTCCATTTCTTCAGGCGTTGACTCTCACGTGACGGAATATCCCATGCTCAGAAACGCGTTGCGCATAGCGTGCTGTATTGGTTTGATGGTCACGGTGCGGATCGCAGAGGGTCAATCTCCGCTGCGCTACAACCGGGATGTTCGTCCGATCCTGGCCGAGTACTGCTTCGCCTGCCACGGTGCCGACAGCGCGGCCCGGCAAGCCGATTTGCGGCTGGACGTCCGCCAGGCGGCCATCGACATGGCAGCCATTGAACCAGGGGACCCGGATTCCAGCGAGCTGATTGCTCGGGTTTTTACCGAGGATCCCGACCTGGTGATGCCACCGCCGGAGACGAAGAAACGGCTCTCTGCCGAGGAAAAGGAAACGCTGCGGCGATGGATCGCAGAAGGAGCCGAGTACGAAAAGCACTGGTCGCTGATCCCACCCGCAAAGCCGCCGCTGCCCGCGACGTTGCACCCCGAGTGGGCCAAGACGCCCATCGATCATTTCGTTCTAGCCGAACTGGAAGCGCGCGGTCTGGAACCGGCTCCGGAGGCCG
>RFIQ01000600.1 GCA_003695565.1 Planctomycetota bacterium
ACGTTGACAAATCCAAACGCCAAGGTGAAGAAGGCAGCGCCGCAAACCAACAAGATCAACACCAATGGGACCTGACGAGGCCTTCGAAATTTCTCCAATTGATCGGCGGTGAGCATCGCAAGAATCTCTTGATTCTTGGCCTGGACGATTTCCGCCCGACGATGTCCATTCGGTTCGGCAGAGACCGCCAGATCGCGGTCCTCGATCAACATGGCGATATTGGCTGCGCGAGGCGGATCCAGCCCGATCCGTGCCTGAACCTCGGGCTTGAGCAATTCTTCTACCGGTGGAATTTGCGTACCGAGCGGAATCGGTGTCAGCACGACAGCCTCCCACCAGTCAGCCACGGGCTTGAATTTCGCATCGATCCATTCATCCAAGCCCATCGGGGCGTCCGGTTGGGGAGAATCGGCAGCCTTGGCCGCTCCAGCATCCTGCGCGATGGTCGGTTCCGAAGCGGTTTGGGCGCCCGCATCCGAGGCGGTCGACTGCCCCTGTGCAGCGGGGCCCGACATTGCAATTGCGGCGACCATTGCGATCGATCGGCACAGAGTGTCAATGCGGAGCACGCGACGGTTGTCACCGAACCAAGTGCCATAGGGCGCAGCAAGCACGTGGGACATCATGAGCAGCGTTTTCTATTGCGAGAAAATGATGAGGAACAGGTCCGCCCAGGACGGTGTGAGCAGCAGCAACTTTATACCATTCGTCTCAGCGATGCAATTCGAGCCCGCGCTACACCAGCAGGCCGGATTGCTAAAGTCGCTGCACCGTCCCTAGATTGCCGAATTTGGTCGTGCCGCTGATCACCGCTGATCACCGCGCAAGCGTTGCCCTACCCTCCTCCACGGGCAGATGCCTTGCCCTACTCGTTCGTCGATGGAGCGGGTTCAATGGCTTGCCGCCAGGCCGACATGCCGCCCACGATTGGCACTTCGATCCACGTGTGATCCAAGTCGAACGTCAACCTGGCTCCCGGATCCGGTTGCAACGTGAATTCGCGATCGGTAGACATCACCATCAGGGCAATTTGTTGACCGGCCGGGATGACCTGATCGTCCGGTTGCAAGTCGAATTCGAACTCACGGAATTCACCTGGCACCAACGGGCGGCTGGTGCGTAGATCTCCCGCATTCTGAGGATCGGCCCATCCCCGGGTGATTAGATTGTCGGTGATCTTCGTATCGGATCCTTGCTCCCACGGCAGCGCGATCAGCCAGACCGAAAGGTTCACCGCGGGCTGGTCGGCGGCCAGGCGAACGTGCACGCGCACTGTACCGCTAAGATGCAAATCCTGGCTCAGTGTGGGCGCGGCGTACAGCAAACGATGTTCGGTCCATTCCGCTTGAGCCAGCGTGGCTCCGTTGAACGAAAAATTATCGACGAGCGTTTCCTGCCCCTGCTGGTTCGGCCGCTCGGGAAGCAGATTGCCACGTTGGACGCCTCCATGGGTGGGATACAATCGCACCGCGCGGGCATCGGGATGCGGGTAGTCGGCGTAAGGTGTTGGTTCGGTCCGTTTGTCGCCTTCTCGCACGATCCATGCTTTGGGATCTTTTTCCACGCCGTTGTCGACCCCCAGCAAGAAACGCGTGAACCATCGGTTCATCATCTCCATGGGCGGCGGCCCGCCGTGTCCCCCTTGGTGCATGTACAACTGGACCGTCAACCCCTTGGCTTTGGCTGCCTGGTAGATGCGGATGGAGTGTTCAGGCACGACATTCCAGTCATTGAACCCGTGCGCCATCAACATGGGACAGCGCATGGGAGCCAGGTCATTCAAGTAGTCGCGTCCCGCCCAGAAATCGTTGTAATCGCCGGTGACGCGGTCTTGGTGCGTTTGCATCTCCCCTTCGCGCACGTGACAATCGCACCAATCACGTCGGTCGGGATTTCCGCTGTGAATGTAATCGTAAAGAACGTCGATGTCCTCTCCCATCCATCCGCCCGGATGGCGCACCAGGCCGTTCGAGCGATAGTAATGGTAATACGACGTATTGGGGGCGATGGGGATGATGGCCTCCAATCCCTCCACTCCCGTGGTGGCAGCCGCTAGTGGCAGCGTGCCATTGTAAGACGTGCCGGTCATTCCGACCTTGCCGGTGCACCAATACGCGCTCACCTCTTCGCCACCATCCACTTCCGTATAACCGGTGGCTCTGCCACACAACCAATCGATCACTGCTTTGGGGGCCAACGATTCATTGTCGCCTCCGACCGTCGGGCACCCTTGGGACAGCCCCGTTCCTGGAGAAGAGGAATGTACTACCGCGAATCCGCGCGGCACCCAATCGCGGATGTGCGAATTGGAAATGACCGGTCGATCGATCTTCGCTTCGAATGGATCCGGAATCTTGCGCGGCGGAGGCGTTACACCCAGGGAATGCCGGACTTGCCAAAAATATTCCCTGCCGCCTGGGTTGGTGCCTCCGAAATACGGACTGGTGACGTAGATTGCCGGGACTCGCAACCCCTCGGTATCGGTTTGTTGCGGGCGCGTGACGGCAACGTGCATGCGGTCCAATTTCCCGTCACCGTCGGAGTCGAATTCCGTTTCCACGAACAAATCGTGCCGAATCCACTGTGCCGGTTGGTTGAACTCGGGAACCACCTCGGCTTGACCGTTCTCGATGCGGTGGGTGACCTTTTCGCCTGCAGAGGTCGCCGGGCCGAAAATCAATCCCACCAGAATCGTACTGGCGACGGGCAGCAACAACCTCCGCCAATCCCGGCGGACCGCTGCCCCACCGCGCGGGAACACAGGGGGCCGGACCGTCCTGGCCCCGATTGGCCCTGTTCGCAGACCTCCGATCCCAGGTTTGCCCTTGGCTCTGAACCAGCTATGTACCACCACAGGTATCCTCCGCACTTTCTTCTATTGTCCCTCGCCCCAACCCCACCAGCCGGGACACCGGTTTGATGTGAGGCTGATTCAGATTCTCGAAACGCTCGTTTGACGTCACACACCAGTCGGATCCGGGCTGGCTAACGCCCGGCATGCGGATTGGGCAGATAGTACAGCCGTCCATCCTCGGCTCCCAGCACCAGGTCGCGCCACCCATCCCCATCCCAATCCACCGTGGTGGGGCTGGTGGTGTGCCCCGCTAGCCGGCGGCCATCGACATCACCACGATCCTCGAAAGCCACCGCGGGTCCTCCGCCTGTGTTGCGCAACCATGCGCAATTGGTGGAATTGACCATCAAGTCGCGCAAACCATCACCGTCCCAATCGACGACGCACAACTTACGCCTTCCGCTGCTTCCGCGGATCCCCGTATTCAACCGCAGCAAACCGTCGTCCGCAGATGGCTGTTGGCGATGCCGGCTGTCATAGGCCTTGCCGCGAAAGATACGTCGCCCCGGCAGCAACCACAACCGATCGCCTTGGCGTACGCGTTGGAACAACGCCAGATAACCCTCGTGATCCAGCATGACCAGATCGTTCAACCCATCGCCGTCCCAATCGACGACCACCGGAGTGGTTCTCCATTGGGTAACCAATTCGTGCGGCTGCGGATCCCACCATACCCATGGCGGCTTGGGGGCGGGGCCTTGCCACAAGACTTCCACAGCCTGCTCGGCAGAAAACTCCGGACGTTCGCGGCTGCCGACGTTGCGGAACCAGACCACCCGCCCCCAGATGGAATTGACCACCAAATCGTGCAAACCATCGTGATCCCAGTCAGCTACGCTCAACGTGGTATATCCCCACTTGGCCTCGGCAGGCCCTTGGATTGATCCGTTTTGACCGGCCATCAACCGCAGTGGATTCCCCCCGGCTTTGACCAGTACCGGTGGCGCCCAACGCGGAAACGACGATCCGTCGGACGATGGTCCGAGGTTTTCAAATACGCCGATATTCCCAGCGGTATTTCCGCATACCAGGTCTTCGTCGCCGTCGCCGTCCCAGTCGACCCCCACCGGCGTGACCAGGGCACCGAACTTGAGCCAACCAGCACGCTGCTGGAAATAGGCCGGGGGATCAAACTGCGGCATACCTTGCAACACCACTCCGGTATTGCGCAGCCAGGCCACCCTCCCATCTTCATCGCCGCACACCAGATCCACGTTTCCATCCCGATCCCAGTCGATGGCTGTAGGCGTGATCATTTGCACATGCATGTGCAAAGGTCGGCCGTCCCGCACCAGACGTCGTCCCGCGGCAAACTCTGGCTGCGACCGGTTGCCGATGTTTTCAAACCAGGTAAAGCCATCGAGGAATTCTCCGCACACCAGATCCAGGTCGCCGTCGCCGTCGAAATCCGCCAGGTTGGGCATGGGGTTGCCGTACACGTTGACCACCTCACCGCCAGCTTCCAACTGTTGCGGTGGCGCATAGCTGGGCCGGTCCGTCGAACCGATATTTTCAATCAAGTACACCACCCCGTGCAACGGCCCGCGTCTCCACCTGCCCTGGGCATCATAGCCATCGTCCCAACCGTAGTATCCCCAGTCATCGCAACCGACGATCAAATCCTGGTCTCCGTCACCTTCCCAATCGACATAGCTCCAAACATTGAAGCGTTGATTGCCTTTGCTGCGGTGAATCTTATCGCGCGGGTAGATTTCCACGGTGCGCGCCTGGTCGAACGAGCGCCCCAGAAAACCTGTAAATTCCACGTTCCCCTTCAGCACTCGCGGGCGGCCATCGACGAAAGAAACCTTCATGTTGGTGGATGCAGAGTCGCCAATCCGCACCGGCCGTTCGAACACGGGGGATGCCACCGCGCCCGAGCGGTTCTCGAACAAATAGATGCCCCGCATGGGCACATCTGGACAGGCGACGACCAAGTCCCAATCTCCGTCTCCATCCCAGTCCATCGGCAGCGGCCAGGCCCACAATCCGACTCCCAAGTCGACGACCGCGTCCGGATCGTGGTATTCCAATGGGGTCAGCCTCGCGGGTGGTTCCGCCGCGGTGCATCGATTGCTACCAGATCCTGCGGCGAACAGAACCAACCCTGCCCGCAACCACGCACCGATGAAGTTCCTACCTAGCAACAACTCGAATCCTCCAGAATAAACTACTAACGCACCAACCGGTGTTTCTTACCCACCAATCAGGTCGATGTATTGGTTTGCTCAAGGCCTTCCTGTCCCAGCCGGCGGATGACCAGCGGCGATCCAGCCCCTCGCGGCGCCAGGCAGAAAAAACGCCCCAACCGTACCGGCTTGGGGCGTTCGTTCATTTCTGCGCGACCAATCGGATAACACTCCGCCACGGCTCCTTACTAGGAGGCGAACGGATTGTATTTCCCGGGCACCGGTACAGGGTACTTGCCATCTGGACCGGGCTTGGTCGGCGGTTCGGAATTGAGCGAGTAGGTGTCGATGCCCGGTGCCAAGTCCTGGCCTCGTTCCCACAGATCATCCCACTTGATGACCTTGGCCGAGTAGCAGGCTTCGCGGCCCAAGATGGCAGTAAACGTCGATTTCGCGCCGTACTCACCCTCGTTGTAGATCTCACCGCGCATCAGCGTTTCGATCAGATCGTGTTGCTCCTGCTGGTGGCCGTTCAGACGCTGGCCGTCGAACTTCCAAGCATTGGCGCCGAAGATCTGTCCAGAGGGATCCGACGTGCCCTTGGAACCGTGGGCGAATTCTCCGACATAGGTCCAGCCGCCGGCCAAATGCCGCCCCTGGCTCCACATCTTCGTCCCATCGGCAAACGTGTACTCGCAGAAAGTGTGGTCATTGATTTGCGAGAGGGACGCATCGCCGCCCATCCGCATTTCTCGACCACCCATGCCATTGCATTCGACTGGATAAGCGCCTTTGACCCAGCATCCAACATCCAGGTTATGGATGTGCTGCTCGCAAATCTGGTCGCCGCAAGTCCAGATGAAGTGATACCAGTTGTTGCACTGGTACGCCATTTCCGTGGGATCCATGCCAGGATCCAGGATGTTTTTCAGTGTCTCCCGACCGCGGTGCCAAATTCCACCTCCGTTCCAGTAGACGCGGAGGGCGATGATGTCGCCGATCGCACCATCATGCAACCGCTTGACGGTCTCCAGGTACTGCGGTTCGTGGCGCCGCTGCAAGCCGATCCCCACCAGCAGATTCTTCTTCTTCGATTCTTCGACCGCCTTCATGAACCGCTTCACGCCGGCCACATCGGAGGCAACTGGTTTTTCCGAGAATACATGGCGTCCCTTGGCCACAGCGTATTCGAATTGCTGGGGCTTGAAGGCGGGCGGCGTAGCGATCACCACCAGGTCGCAATCGACATCGATTGCCTGTTTGTAGCCCTGCAAGTCGGTGAAAATGCGGTCCTCCGGGACATCGACTTTATCGGGGTATTTCTTCTTGAGTTGAGCAACCGCGCCCCGCGCTTTCTTACCGAAGGCATCGGCCACTGCCACCAGTTTGACATTCCCCTTGGTGTTCATGATGTTGGCCGAGGCGCCCGTACCGCGGCCTCCGCATCCGATCAATACAAACCGGATTTCGTCGCTACCTTGCGCATGTGCCATCCGGGCAATGCTGGTGGTCGCCGCCAGGCCCGTGGCAGCCGCAGTGGAAGTTTGCAAAAAGTTTCGCCGCGATGGTTGCTTGTCAGGCGCCGTCATAATCAGACCTCTCTTCAAAAAGGAAAACGAATCGTCGAGGGATCGCCGGCGATCTCGCCGCCTCAACAATCCCCATCAATTACGATAAACGTGACCGTGTTCGCCGCGTGAGGATTTCCTGTTCAAGGGAAAACCCGGTCGTCTCAAGGGGAAACCCATTCGATGCAACAGCGAGCGAGCACGTGCGCGGGTCCACCACGTGCGCGGGTCCCCACTGATCAGCATTCTACACGCACCGCGATACCGATACCACCATCGGCCGCGGTGCGAGGACGGTTCTCACCTGCCAGCGATCGGCGGAGGACTTCAATCATTGGGCTCCACCAGGACGGGCCAATCCGGATAGATGGGACGTACCTGCGTGTTTCGGGAGCCGACTCCTACCGGTGCGGGAGGTGCTGCCGCCAAGATCCGCGTGAAGATCTTTCTCGTTCGCTCGCCGTCGAGTCCAGCCAATCCCCATCGCAAATCGCGTTCCTCCCGCAGGTCTCCCGACCCGATATCGAAATACCGGCCGTCCCGATACAGTTTGTAGCGCTGATTGCGGATGAATTGTCCTGGGACCTGCCCCCAATAGGGTTGGTAATGGCAGAACACCCATTTTCGCGGCGACATGGGCTGGCCCTGCAGCAGAGGCAGAAAACTGGTACCGTCGACCGGGTCGTTTGCATCGAGTTCCAAGTCGGCTGCTGCTGCCAGTGTGGGATAGAAGTCGGTGAAGTCCACCAACGCATCCAGCGTCTGACCGGCCGGCGTATGCCCCTCCCACCAGGCCACCAGCGGGACATGCGTCCCCATGTCCGTCATGCCACCTTTGCCGCCGCGGATCATTTGCCCCTGCCAGCGAGAAACGATGGATCGGTTCGTGCCGTTGTCGGCGGTGAACAAGATGATCGTGTCTTCGGCGATGCCCAGCTCTTGCACCTTGTCGCAAATGCGGCCAACGATCTTGTCCATGTAGTGCACCATGTCCACGAAATTTTTTTTCTGGTCGGCCGCAGAGGCCTTGTTGGCCGAGTGATCGCGTGGTCGCGAACCGATCGTGTCCGGCGTGGGGACGAACGGGTTGTGAACCAACACCATCGGGTAATAGACGAAGAACGGTCCCTGCTCGTGCCGCTGCACAAAATCGCACACGAAATCGCACAACATGTCCGGCCCGTACTTGTTGAGGTTGTCCTCGATTCCCAGCAGCTTGCCGTTGTGCTCGAGCACCGGACTCCAGTACCGCTCGCCACCGCCCTCCTTGACCCCTTTGCCGCGGGTCAACTGCCACAACATGTACTCGTCGAATCCGGCTTGGATCGGCCGCTGGTTGTCATCCCAACCGGGAAGGTTGTTCGCCAGTCCATTGAGCTGCCATTTGCCCGCAATGGCAGTGTGGTAGCCAGCCTGCTTCAGTTTTTGAGCAAACGTGCGCTCGGCAGGATTCAAGTATCCAAAGTGCGTGTAGTTGCGGAAGTTGTATTTGCCGGTCATGATCTGCACGCGTGATGTCGTGCAAATCGGTGTCGAGTAGCAGTGAGCGAATCGGACTCCCCGTTCCGCCATGCGGTCGATGTGCGGCGTCGCATATTCCTGGGCACCGTAGCAACCGAAGCACTCCCAACTCACATCGTCAGCCATGATCAGGATGATATTGGGACGCTCAGCCGCTACTGCGCGCGGCGAGCCGAAGGCGCACAACACCAGCAACCAGCCAAGTAAGAGCGCACCGTACGCCGGCGTAAATATTTGTGGGCCGGGAGGCCAGGGGGCGGGGAGAACAATGGATGGTAGGCGATGCATGGCAAGTTCATCTCGGGAGGGGGCTGGCGGGATTCTTTCGCGGCGCATCACCCCGGTAGCGAACTCGTGGCGAACACGCGCGATTCTCCAATCAATGAACGACCTTGAACCAATCAGGCCGGGAGCCTTCGATTCTAGCAGACGCGGCGCGATGGGAGGAACGACCGCGAGGATTTCTGTTCGCTTTCGCAACAGCCCGGGATACAGGGAGCCTTCGCGCGCCGATCGGCCCCGGGTAGGCTATCCCCGTTCGATCGCTTGCCGGTGAGGGGCTACAGCGTATTTCTGCTATGTTCTATCCAAGACTAACGTTCTTTTCAGAATCAACCGAGTTCGATGCCAATTCCCTGGACCCCTGATTCGTGGAAACAGCGCCCTGCCGCACAACAGCCCGTTTACGAGGATCCGCGGGAGCTGGCGGAGACCCTGGCCGTGCTGCGCCGTTTGCCGCCCTTGGTTACCAGTTGGGAAGTCGACCGGTTGCGGTCCCAGATCGCGGCTGCCCAGCGAGGCGATGCATGGGTCTTGCAAGGTGGCGATTGCGCCGAATCGTTCGCCGATTGCAACGCCGACAGCATTGCCAGCAAGATCAAAGTGTTGCTGCAGATGAGCCTGGTCCTGATCTTTCGCTCCAAGCGGCCGATTGTCCGGATCGGCCGGATCGCCGGCCAATACGCCAAACCCCGCAGCCAAGACAGGGAGGTGCGCGGTGATGTCGAATTGCCATCGTACCGCGGTGACCTGATCAATCGAGCTGCCTTCACCGTCGATCATCGTCGACACGACCCCCAGTTATTGCTGCGCGGTTACGAGCGCGCCGCGCTGACACTGAACTTCATTCGGGCCTTGAGCGAAGGGGGATTCGCCGATTTGCATCATCCCGAGAACTGGGATCTGGATTTCGTGTCCAGCAGCCCCGAGTACGACCAGTATCGGCGACTAGTCGATTCGCTGCGCGACGCACTGACCTTCATCGATGTCATCTCGGAAAGACCACTACGGGAGTTGGGGCGCGTCGATTTCTATACATCGCACGAAGCGCTCCATCTGCATTTCGAGCAAGCCCTGACGCGGAAGAGCATCCGAGGAACGGGATGGTACAACTTGGGCACGCATTTCCCATGGATCGGCGAACGGACTCGGGCCGTGGGCGGAGCCCATGTCGAACTGATGCGAGGAATCAAGAATCCCATCGGGGTCAAGATTGGACCGCAGGCTACTCCCGATGAACTCCTGGACCTGCTGCGGAGGCTCAACCCGGACGATGAACCGGGCCGCATGACGCTGATCCACCGCATGGGTAGCCAGCAGATCGATTCGGCTCTTCCGCCCCTGCTGCACGCGATTCGAGAAAGCGGGCGGGCTGTCCTATGGGTGTGCGATCCGATGCACGGGAATACGGTCGCCACCGAGACGGGGCACAAGACGCGACGGTTTGACGACATCCTCGAAGAATTGCGCCAGGCATTTGCGATCCATCGCCAGTGCGGCTCCTGGCTCGGCGGCGTGCATCTGGAACTGACCGGAGAGAACGTGACCGAGTGCGTGGGGGGCTCGCGCGGTTTGACGGAAGCCGATTTGGAGTCGGCCTACAATTCCTTCTGCGATCCGCGTTTGAACTACGAGCAATCGATGGAAATCGCCTTTGCCATCGCCGACCGCATCTCGGCCAAATAATCTCCTGCCGGCCAGCCGTGCTCCATTCCGACCGACCGGTCCTGCATGCCGGGGGCGTTGCGGGAGGCGCGTTTCGAACATGATAGGACTCGATGAGCGCATCGAGTGCGCGAAGAGAATGCTCAGTCGAAAGCTCCGCCTGACTTGATGGCTATTGTGGGTCGCAGGCCAGCGTCGCCCGTTGCGGCTCCAGGGTTCGTGTCTTCCCGCACCACAGGGGTGGGGGATCGCTGGAGTGGAACGGGGGACGCCGGCAATTTCTGGGCCGATAACGACCGAGCCGAATGGAAATCTTCTCCTTCGCGTCAGTCACTTTGCCGGTTGCTCCTACACCCTACTTGATCCCTCGAATGGTTGAAAATGCAGCCGCGAAAGGGTAGTGTGGTGATTCGTCTGGCATTTGGATCCGACCATACAGGATCCGCTCCAATCTCGCATACCCTTTCACAGGAGGCATCTCATGCGATTTCGAACCTGGACACATCGAATGTTGATGTTGGCAGGCCTGTTCGTGCTGATGGGCACGGCTCAAGCCCAACAAGGCCCTAGGTTGAGCGACCCGCTGTATCTCTTTGCCGAGGGATTGTGTGGTCCCAATCAAGATGATGCAGGGATCTGCGTCCAAGGAACTCTGGCGTGGGAGGATGAGATGCTGGCCTGCCTGGAGGATTATTGCGCGAATAACTGCTGTGGCGAAGAGACCCCGCCGTGCGAATATCACACATGCCAGGAACCGGACGCCATGCTCCAATGTCCTCCGGAAGCAACCATTCATATCCAAGTCGACGCCAACGGTGATTGCAACGTGCAGGTGTTGAGCGAGCGCCGCGTAAGACCGACGGGTTGGATCGTGCGAGTGCGAATGAAGTGCAGGGATGGGTGCGTCAAGAGCGGACGCGGGTACGGAGATACTTATTGTCAGGCCTTCTGCGATGCCTACAAAGCCGCGCGGACCTGGTGTTCTATCCACGGTGGCGCAACCGGATGTTATTGCGTTGAGATCATCCAGCGGCCGTGTTGCCGACCCTGTTGTCGATGATCCGAGTTCCCTAGGGCTGCGGCGAGCGTTCGTGCGACGACTCGCCGTAGCCGCGCATGCCGGTTAGGAGCGTCCTGAATATAACTGTCGCATCACGCCGTAGCCTGACATTCTTAGTCGGGCAACGAAGGACCCGACTCGGGAGTCAGGCTACGGACTGGACAGTTGTTTCAAGCACGGCCCTTACTGCAATAAATCGTGCGGGATACGGAAAAAGGCGAGTTCGGCTTCGGTCAATTCCCGCGGTTGATTCCGTTGCACGTATTGCCGTGCGTCGCGCGGGTAGCAGACTACCCGGTCGCGATGAGGAATGCACCACCACTGAGACTGTGATGTGGCAAACTTCCATTGCAAAGGAGGTGGGTCGCTGAGTAGTCCGCCGAGCTTCAAATCGGTGATCTGCAAGGCGACCTGACCGGTCGTGAGATCCCACAAGATCAAATCCTGTTCGGTGAGCCCTGCGATCAGATTGGGATCGCCGGTGTGGGCGGAGAGGGCTCGCACCCGATTACGGCTGAACCACCGATGCACGCGAGTGAGCCCAGCTCGATCGTAGACCGATACGGCGCCGGTGCTTTCCAAAACGACAATGTGATTGCCATCTTCGGAGAAGACTGCGTCTGCTGCGGGGGCATCGGTTTCCAACACCGTTGGTGTGGACCTGTCCTGGGAATAAATGAGGAGGCGTTCTGCAGACTGGTCGGGGCCGGCGAACTCCGGCCTCGGCCTCAGCGATGGCAGAACAATTACTTCTTGGCCTGCAGGGGATAGTCGGACCAGGTCGATGGCCAAGTCTTTCACATCGAACTCGATCGTCCGATCAGCACGGAGGTCCCAGAGCTGCAGCAGCGGCTGGCCCCCAGTCCGCTTGCCGAACATCAGCAAGTGATTGCCGGCAGCATCGAATTCGAGATAGTCGACCTGCCCCTGGCTCACATCGAATGAGTGAACGGTAGTCTCCTGGCCGGTATCGATCGTCGCAACACCGCCCGAGCCGGCCACTGCCAACAGGCTAGTATCCCGAGTGAGCGCCGCGGCGCTGATCTGGCCGACTGGATTGACAAGATACCGACATGAATCGCCTCCCCGCCCATACATTCTGATCCCACCATGCGCTCCCACAGTAAGGATCGACTGGTCTCGGCCCACGTAGGCAGCCAATCGCAATGTAAAGGTGCCATACATGTAGTTGTTCTGGATCCGCGGCTTGCCCAAGACGACTTCGCCCACAGCGCCCCCCACGTCGGTAATGATGGCGCCACGTCGGCAAGCGTGCAAACGAACAGTACCTGCTCGCAATGCAATCTCCTTCCGCTGCACCGCGTCGGCATTCTCCGGTGACCATTGGACCAATTCCATCGGCATCGGGATGTCCAACCTATTGGACGCACGGGCGGCAGGAGGCGTTTGTCGTTCTTTGGTAGTGTCGGTATCTGTCGCTGGCGTCGAGCCCTCGGTTACCTCTTCCCGTGGGGCACCGTAGAGGACAGCGATCAACCGGTCGCCCAAGAAATCGCAGTGTGCCGGCCGTCCCTGACCGATCGGGATGGTTTGCCCGGATTCCAGGTCGACCACCACGGTTTCATCCCGCAGGGCCACTGACAAATACCGCTCGGATTCACTGCGGCGGACCTGCCAGGGCTGATCCCCTTGCATGGTCGCCATGCGTTGGTTCTGAGCCACATCCCATAATTCGACCTCCAGTTGACCGGTCGCGGTGAGCCCAATCATCAACACTCGATCACCGCCCATACCCGTCACCGCTTCCGAAATCGATGCTTTTCGAGAGGGACTACGCCATATCTCCTCGCCCGTTGCGGTGTTGCGCAAACTCACGAAATATCCCCCGTCGGGCCCTGCCATGGTGACGGCCACGCGATCGCCATTGGCGGTGACGTGGGCATCAACCGCGGAACCTTCTGGCAACGGCAAGACACGCCACGAAAGATCGCGTCCATTCAACAACAGGAGTTCGCCACTTGCGGCGATAACTGCAACCAGAGGAGTTCTTGCGGCGCAGTTCACCGCGACAATTCGGTGGTCATCAAGCAACAGGCGGCGGGGAAGTTTCCCCATCGGCCAGTACCACGATTCCCCTTCCTTGGTGCGGATCAACAGCGCGTCGGCACCGTTTATCGCCGCCACGTCCACGACACGATCGGTGTCGATTTCCATCTCAAACAGGACGTTCGAGGCGTGCTCATCCCAGACTTGAATCTTATCGGAGGATGCTACAATTGGGCGGTAATCACTCGTCCGTTCCAAGACACCGCCAGGAAATCGAACAGACGCATGAGGTTGGTCGAGGCTTACCATGAAACTCTGTTCCGCCCGGTTAGGCCCAACCAACAACCGCGTGCCGTCGCGGCTGAATGCGGAGAGGTAGGTGCCGATCGACCGGAGGGCCAGGGGGATCGTTCTGCGTTGCCGATCGGAACGAGCCGACCACAACACTGCCTGGCCCGTGGTGCCAATGGACAGGAAGCGATCCGAGCGGGGTTGGGCAGCGATTTCTGACAGATAATCGGCCGCCCCGCGGCAGGTTCCAATGGGAGCGCAATTGTCGGCCTGGAAAAGCAGGATTTCGCGCATCGACGCTACGGCCAGCGTTCTCCCTCGATCCACGAACGCCATGCGTGGCGCTGTCGTAGGTACGCGTGCCTCGCCCAAGTTGCGTCCGCTGGCGGCATCGCGCAATTCGATAATGCTGCCGTCGCGATACAGCCGTCGCAGCGCCAGGCGTCGACCGTCAGGTGAAAGTGCGGCCGAGGCGTATCGATAAGCCACCGGTTGCGCATCGGGTTGATCAATCTGGATCCACCAGCCCCGCAGCATTCCCCCCTGCGCCGAACGGCGCTGCACCAGCAGAGATCGTCCTTCTCCCCCAATTTGCATGCCCGCGTACGTACCTTCGGAGTCGAGTTGCCAACGGTCTCGCAGCCCCGATTGTCGGTCGACCAATTGCACCTCGGCACCCTCTGTCACGATGGCATACACATCCTTCCTCGTCCCAATCGTCGCCACATCGACGGCCCCAGCATCGGTTTGCAGCAGCGCTACGACCTGGTGTTCTTGATCCAACACGACCGGTTGACCATTGGCATCGATCAACAGCAGCCAGCCGTGCGGTTCGGCAAGAAACGGCCCTGCGGGGCCGGAGGCCATCGAGTAACCGGCCAGCCGCAGTTCTGGTCGAGGATTTCCCACCTGCCAGATTTCTACACGCCGGGAATGCCCATCCGAATCACCGGTTATCCCATCCAGTTGTACGGCCAGGAAGTCACCTGTTTGATCAAAGGCCAGAGCATTGATGGCGTTGGGCCAACTCAGCCGCTGCACGACCGTACGCCGCCCGGCGTCCCAGACGATGGCCTGCCCCCCGCCCGCAGCCTGGCCAAAGGTGGCGAAACGCGTACCGTCGGCGCTGAATGCCACCCGCGCTCGGCGGGGCAGCGAAGCGTCCAACACCGCCAACATGTGGTTGTGGTCCGCTGCGGCGACGAGCACCTGGTGTGCATCCCAGCCGGCGGAAAGTTTCGCGCCGAGAGAAGCCAGTCCAATGGCCAGCGGCGGATCCTGTTCCTGGTACAACGCCGCCTGAGCCAACAACCGCGATCCCTCGGCATCGAGATGCATTTTCCGTTGGGTTACCAACGCTCGGTTGGACAAGACTGCAAACACGGTCCCCAGTAGAGCCACCGAGACCAGTCCGATACCCGCCGCCGCAGCCACTCTCGGATGTTGGACCAGCCAGTTGCGGAACCTGGACTTCCATGTGAGCGGTTTGACGCGCGGGCGCTCACCGCGAAGGATTCGGTGCAGATCCTCCGCAAGCTCCCTGGCGGACTGATAGCGATCCGCGGGATCACGGTGCAAGCATTTGTTGATGACTGCCTCCAGATCGTTCGGGATCCGCGGATTCAGCTTGTGGATCGGCACGGGACGATGAAAGGCCAATTCTCGCAATACTTCCTGAGTAGTTCTTCCGCGCACCGGACGCTGCAATGTAGCCAGTTCGTACAAGGTGGCTCCTAGCGAGTAGATATCCGATCGGTGGTCCACCATACCTCGCTTGCCCAAGGCCTGTTCCGGGCTCATGTAATACAAAGTGCCGATCATCTCGCCGGTGCGGGTAACTTCGACGGAGTCGGCTAGTCGTGCCAATCCGAAATCGGTGATCCACACCTTGCCGTTGGCGTCGATAATCAGATTGGATGGCTTGATGTCGCGATGGATGATTCCCGCATCGTGGGCATGCTGCAGACCATCGGCCACCTGCGCTCCGATGCTGGCTACCAGTTGGGCGATCTTACGTCCCGACCGTCCACGCGAGCCGATCCGAATCTCATGAATGTAGTCCGATACGACGCCGGAATCGGAAATCGAGCTGCTCAGGGAATCGATCGGTTCCGTGGAACCGGCTTGATCCCTTAGAGTTGTTGTGGGAGTCTCCGCCTGGGATCTGCTACCAAGCGCCCGTGCAATGCGTAACACCTGAGCAAGCGTGTGTCCGTGGATCAATCGCATCGTGTAGTAATGGACACCGCCGCCGCTGCCGATTTGATACACCTGCACGATATTGTCGTGTTCGAGTGTGGCGGCAGCATGCGCCTCGATCCTGAACCGCTCCAGTCGAGCCTGGGAGAGAAGCGGGACATCCGGCAAGATCTTCAATGCCACACGGCGCCCGAGTTCGATCTCGGTCGCTTCATACACGATTCCCATTCCGCCGCGGCCCAACTCCGGTCCGATCTTATAACCAGGAATCTGAGGGACCTGCGCAGGTTGCGACCCGGCTCCAGACGCAACTGTTTGCATTGCCGCGCCCGATGCTTCCGCCGCGGAGACTTGGCGCGTAACGTTGGTTTGCGATGGTGCCATCGTCCCTCTCCGTTAAAAAACCGATCGAAACCCCCACCCGCATCAGTGTAGAAGTGGCCATGGAGGGGGTATGTGAATCTTATCCCTAGCGGCGTTGAACTGCAAGCGAACTGGGCCCTTGACATACGCAATTTGAAGCCCTTTCGCGGACGTCGGACCCCACTACATGGGGGTGTTAGCACTCAGTCCAGCTGACAAAGAGGGGAATGGCGAAGTGCCGCGACAGACTCGGTGACGAACCGGGGATACTCTGTCAGGCTTAGAAAGGGGAAAGAACCTCGCTCGCCACGCGTCACCACGCCTCAAATGCAAGCTGATAGCCAACGCCACGAACCCAGCTACCCGAAAACCAACATGTGAGGGAGCAGGCGTCCAGGGACCTATCATCAAGTTGCACGATGAAGGGCGGGCCAGCGTTGGTTTCCAACTTGCGAGCGGAGCAATCCAGAACGATTGAGAGCAGTCGAAATCGCATTCCGGTTGACGGTTGTTCCCACCGCATGGCCCCCAGCGGGCCCCTGCCCGGCTGGGTGCACCAGTTGTACTTCCTGAAACGAACCGATCCCCGCGTCCATTCGATGGCCGCGGGGATCGCCGTTGTTCTTCGATCGTGTGGGTCCGACCGTTTGTATTAAAAGGTGATGGTGGTGCCCAGGTCAATGCCCTGCATCCAATAGCTGCCGATGGCATTGGTGGGGCTCGGTTGCGAAACCGTCTGAGTGGGATCGACGATCGAGCTCATTTGCTCTCCGGCCAACGCCACGCTGGACCAGTACATGAATGTGTAACCGACGCTCAGCTTGACATTTGGACGGATGCAGTACGCTGCATTGATGCCCAGTTCGGGAATGAACGCGAAGCGGTTGCGGCTGAACGAGCCGATGTTGCTGGGCTGGGCGAAAAATCCGCCGCTCCCAGGAGTGACAGTGCCGCCGAACTCTTGCTCGCTCGAACCCGCGATCTGCCCCCATTGGTGCATGTTGCCAAAGCTGACTTTGGCCAGCGTATTGAACGTCATCCGATTGCGGACGACCGAGCTGAGGATTCCCAGGTGCGCCCCATTGAACTCATTCTCCGTCTCGAACAAGTCGGTGGAACGGAAAATCGTTCCGTCGGGGATCAGGTCTCCGGTGAACGAGTTGACGCGGGTGGTTCGCAGATCGATCGACGATTTCAGATTGTTGTAGGTGTAACCGGCCAGCATGTCCACACGATGATCGCAGGAACGAGCCAACAGCAGGTGCAAGGATCCGTCGCTACCGTACATCTCCATGTCTGCTCGCACCGTGGCGCTGCCCGACCACTGCAGTTGGTTGCCGTCGTGGTAGGCGATCAACTGCGCCGAATCGGCTAGGACATTGGGATCCGCATTGAAGAACGGGAGTCCTACCGATGGATCACCATTGTTGCTCGTGATCGAGTAGTCGGATTGGGCGGGAAGGATGCCGTAGATCCGCCCTCCCACACCGATCTTCTGGCAGGCGTCGAGGTACCGACCGCCGGAAAGACGAAATCCCGGCAAGAGACCGAAATCGATGCCGTCTTCTCCGCCAAACTGCGTCGTGACGCCGGGGTTGCCCGCAATGGGAACCGTGGTCATCGGGGCCGTGGTGATGATCGGCGGAGCCTCCTGTTTTTGACCGAACCACAACAGGCTTTCGGCGCCGAACCAAGTGGAGGGGCGGCAAGTGTTGCATGCGGACGCCAGGTCGCAGGCACTTCCCGTGTCGCACGCTCCGCCGGAATCGCAGGTGCCCGTGGCGAATGCCGTCGGGGCGATGATTCCAGCATCGCTGATGGTCGTGCGGGAGCGGGTCGCCACGGCTGGAAATGCTGGTATCGGCGCCCGCAAAGATGGGGTATCGCCGATCGACTTTCCACCGTCTCCGATCGACTTGACCGGCTGAGCAACGGGCTGTCCATCGCCGATGGAACGTTTGTTCGCGGTTGGCAAGAGGTCGGCAGCCATGACCGCCGGGTTCAGGCAGCAACCAGCCAAGGATAGGGATAGCAGAAGGTTCTTGATTTTCATTTTGTGTACTCGCTAGACGGAACAAGCGTCAGGGTCGTTACCTCTAAATCGGCCGTTGCGAACCCCACTTCGATCAAAAAAGGCACTACCGGAACAAACGCCCCATCCTTTGCAATTTGACAATTCATACTGGTTGGTCTTGGATTTCCCTGTGACGGTATTTCTCCCATCGAACCGCACACATCTGTCGTCCCGATGCTGATAGAATGCGTATGGGGCATGTCCGGCACCGCAAGAGCAACCTATCGAGCAAGGAATCGATGAGCGATACGCCAGTAACGTCACCACCGGCGAGCGAGAAGGAACACGTTTCCCATCTCAGCCCAACCCCATCGGCCCCTCCCGATAGTGAGATTCCGCGCCCACAGTTGCCCAGTCGCCCGCGGATCGCTGCCGGGACGCCGGTTCCCGGCATGAGCCAGGTACTGGTTGGCCGCTGGTTGAAAGCGCTGCGCGACGTCGCGGCGTTGGAACCTGAAGTGCGGCGTCTTTCCCCCGAGCAGTTGCGCAAGCAAAGCTTGTCGCTGCGCTATCGGGCGATGAGCGGTGAACCCCTGCGGAACCTGCTGCCAGAAGCATTTGCGCTGGTCCGGGAGGCGGGGCGCCGGGCGCTCGACATGCGCCATTTCGACGTACAAATTGTCGGTGGAGCAGCCCTGTTTGATGGCTGCATCGCCGAAATGCAGACTGGCGAAGGGAAAACGCTGACCGCCACCCTGCCCCTCTATCTGCATGCATTGGCCGGCAAGGGGGCCCACCTGGCGACGGTCAATGATTATTTGGCCGAACGGGACGCCCGATGGATGCAGCCCATCTACGAAATGCTGGGTATGAGCGTTGGTGTGGTGTTGACGGACCATTCTCCCGATCAGCGTCGAAAGGCCTACGCCGCAGACATCACCTATGGCACCGCCAAGGAATTCGGTTTCGATTTTCTGCGCGATCGCCTGTTGTTACGCGCCCAAGGTCGGATTCTCAGCGATTTTCTGGGCGAGGGAAGCGCAGAACGTTGGACGAGCCAAGGGGATGAGCCGGTTCAGCGGACGATGCATTTCGCTTTGGTGGACGAGGCGGATAGCATTCTGATCGACGAGGCCCGCACTCCGCTGATCATCGGCTCGCTGGGTGACGAAACGCGCGAGACCGTGATCGCGACTTTCCGTTGGGCTGCCGAGCATGCTCCCAAGTTCGAGCTCGAAGAGCACTTCACGATCGACGAAGACACGCGGAAAATCGAGTTGACCGGCCGCGGTCGAGCAATGGTGCGCAGTCTGCCTCGCGACGGGGAAATCCGCACCGTCGCCCTCGTCGATTTGTACGAGTTTATCGAACGTGCGATCAAGGTTCACCGCGATTTCCATCTGGAACGGCAATACGTGGTCCGCGATGGAGAAATCGTGATCGTCGATGAATTCACCGGTCGACTGGCCGAGGGCCGCAAATGGCGGGACGGCATCCATCAGGCCATCGAGGCCAAGGAGGGTCTAGAAGTCTCGGTACCCATGGGGCAAGCGGCGCGCATCACCGTGCAGGACTTGTTCCACCGCTATCGGCACATCGCCGGTATGACCGGGACCGCATCGACCAGTGCGCCCGAACTGCGGAAAATATACAAGACGCCCGTGGTGTTGGTCCCCACCAATCGCCCTCCCCGACGCAAGCAATTGCCCGATCGCGTCTACGGAACGATGGAGCAGAAATTCGCAGCCATCGTCGAGGAAGTGAAGGAAATGCACCAGATGGGGCGCCCCGTCCTGATCGGCACGCGATCGATCGACAAGTCGACCATCCTGGCCCGGATGCTCAAGGAAGCAGGAATTGAGTGCGAAGTCCTGAACGCCAATGAGATCGAACGTGAAGCCGAAATCGTGGCTGACGCGGGCAAATTGGGGCGCGTGACAGTAGCCACCAACATGGCCGGGCGCGGAACCGACGTCAAATTGACTCCGGAAACTCGCGAATTAGGCGGCATGCACGTTATCTGTACCGAGTTGCATGATGCTGCCCGCATCGATCGGCAATTGATCGGCCGCTGCGGTCGCCAGGGCGACCCCGGATCCTACCGGCAGTACCTGTCGTTGGATGACGATATCCTCAAAACAGGGTTGGGACTGAAACGGGCCGAACAGCTCGCTGAATTGGGACGCACCCAACCCGGCCCCTTCCACCACATGGCCCGGCTTTTCCGCCGGGCCCAACGCAAAGTGGAACGCAAGCATTTTCGCGATCGAATGATTCTTCTCCATCACGAGCGGGAGCGGACGAAAATGCAACGGGAGATCGGTCAGGACCCATATCTCGATACGGCCGAATAGCCGTGCTCCCCTTCTCTGTCAGCCGGAGCCTCATCCGTTCCCATCAGATGACGGTTTAGGTTTAGCAAATGGGCGTCCCAAGGCCGACAATTGCATCAAGGCGGTCCCCCGGTTACGGATGTTGCTGGCATTTTATCGCGCGAAATGTGTTGTTGCTGAGTTGACACACGGGATAGGTCCAGCCAACAGAGCGGTCAACACCGTCGATTGCAAGGATCGACTTGAGCTGCCGACCAATGCCCCGAACTCCTGCCGAGATGACAAATCATGGAAGATATTGTCCAGGCGCTTCCCCGGTGGAAAAAAATCTGGTTGGCAATCGCCTTCGGCTCCACGGCTCTAGTGGGGACGATCGTCGGTACATTGATGATCGCCGCCCCGGACCTGTCTCGAAAGATCCTGGGCTTCCCGGGCGAGTTGCCAAATACGGATCCAGTCGTCTATGGCGTGTTGGCCGCGATTTGGATTGCTGTCGGTTTGCAGTGCTTCCCCGCGCTGTTCAAGCCCACGGCGTACCTTCCGATGCTAAAGATCCAGTTGGTGTATAAGGCGATCTGGATCGCGGCAATCGCGGCACCGCTCCTGCGCCAGGGCAAGTTTCCCGACTATGCCTGGACCCTGCTGGTGGGAAACTGCGTCTGGATCGGCTTTGATGTCTTAGCCATTCCCTGGAGGCCCCCCGCTGTTCCGCAGGCAGTCCGCCGTCACCCGAGACGCGTGCAATCCTCACCCTCCACGGTAA
>RFIQ01000601.1 GCA_003695565.1 Planctomycetota bacterium
ACCGGCGTGCTCGATTCGCGCATGCACATGTACTGCAACCATTGCCAGGCTGTGCCTTCATTGATTGGCCAGGTAATTCCTGAACCCCTGTTCGATGAAGCAGGGTACCGGCGGACGATCCTCGAACCGATCGCGCGCGACATCCGAAAACGCGATCCGGATGGCGTCATGCAAGTGGACTTCTTGAATGCCCGCGGCGCGATCGCTCGATTCGATCGCGGTTCGATTGAGCTGCGCGTCATGGATGTCCAGGAGTATCCCGGGGCGGATGTGGCAATTTGTGCAGCCGTCATCGCCGTGGTGCGGGCCCTGTATCAGGAGCGCTGGGGAAGTCGAGAACGGCAACAGTCGCTGACTACGGAGCAACTCCGCCGCATCCTGGATGCGACGATCAGCCGAGCCGAGTCCGCCGTGATCGCGGATACGGAATGGCTCGGCTGCCTGGGGATCGACCGCCAGCAGGTTCGAGCCGGCCGGGTGTGGGAATTGCTGCTCGATCGACTGCGTCCCGACGACGCGGCCCTGGACAATCTCTTCGCACCGCTGGAGTTGATCCTCGATAAAGGGTGCCTGGCCACGCGGATTTGTGCTGCCTTGGGCAACCGATTTTCTATCGCTTCCATCCGAGACGTTTATCGGGACCTGGTTGATAGCCTCCAAGCATGGCAACCATTCCATCCATGAGGTTTGCTTTGTTGCTGACCTGCGAGCATGCCACCTGTGCGATTCCGGCGGAGTACGAATCGTATTTCCGTTCGCGTCGCGCGCAAAGGGACTTGCGCCACCACCGTGGTTTCGACCCCGGAGCACTCGACGTTGCGCAGTTCCTCAGCGATCGAACAGGAGCTCCATTGATCTGCGGGGAAGTGTCACGCCTGTTGGTCGACTTGAACCGCTCGCCCCACGCGCCCGACTTATTCTCGACCTACCTCCAACGGGCTGGCGCAACGATCCGAGCGCGGATTCTCGAACGGTATTATTTCCCATACCGGCAGCGTGTTGAGACGACGGTCGCCCAAATGATTGCTGAGCGGCGAACGGCACTTCATCTTTCGATCCACACGTTCACACCCATACTGGCCGGGCAGCGTCGCGACTTCGATGTCGGAGTGCTGTTTGATCCAGACCGCGAGCTTGAGACGCAGGTTAGTCGGATGCTCCTCGGATCACTCCGCGAGGATGGACTACGTGTCGAGCTCAATCGCCCATATCTGGGTGTGGACGATGGGTTGACGACTTATTTGAGAACACGATTCCCGTCCACGGCATACGCGGGGATCGAACTTGAAGTGACCAACCGAATCGCGAGATTTCGGTCCGAGCGACGTGTCCGATGGTGCCAGGCGCTGCTCCGCGGCATTCAGCAGACAGCGGCACAAGGGGGCCCTGTCGACGCGCCACCTGTCATTCCTCCATCAACTGACGCCTGAAAACGAAGAATGTGGCTCCCTACAGACAAAGTCCGGCCCATAGGCAGTCCCCGGGTGATCTTGTCCCGCATGTAGAACAATGCGGAAGGGACAAAGACGTATAGGCAACAAAGACGTACAGGGTGATCACCTCGTGCAAGATCTTCAGTTGCGCCACCGTCATTGCCTGGTGCCCCGTGCAGTTGGCGGGCACTTGCAGCAAGTGCTCGATGGCGGAATCAGGCCCAGAAAGAGAGGGTAAAAAGAAATGAGCCGAGACGGCGATCGCGGATGCGACGCTGCCTCGGCCCATAAAAAAGGCGCCCCCTCAACGTGAGAGGACGCCCGCGGTGGGGAGACACAGTTGTAAGGAAATTGCGGTGAGGGAATGAAAAACTAGAAACTGTGCTGCCCCGGAAAATACCTTTTCATGCGATAGGCAAACCCTCCTGCTCGCTAGCGGATTATGGACGGCCTTTGCTCACGATGCATACTCTTAGTTGATCCGGGGACGTTGTCCGATTTGGTCGGACGCCAAGGCGGTAGCATCGGCTGGGCCGGTCGACATCGGAAACGTCATTTCGTAATCCAGCGACCGCAGGAATTCCTTGGCCGATGCGTACTGGCTGGTCGACAACGTGTCGATGTTCTGCTTCAGCAACATCATCATGGCGTCCACCAGTTGAGAGATCTCCCGTTGCGATGGGCTGCCGTCGCCACTGTTGTCGGGCGTGCGAGTGGCCAGCAATTCATCGATCCGCTCGCGAATCGCTTTGTATTCATCCGTTCGCAGGACATGTGGCCAAATCAACTGACCGGTAACCGGGTCGAAATTCTTGGCCGTCAATCGATCGGGCAACATCTTTTCCGTAATGCGTTCCCATTGCTCCTTCGTGGGGGGGACCGGAGCATACTTCTCCCGGTATTGCCGATTGATTTCTTTGTTGTCGTAGTAGGTCTTGACCCACAATGCCGAATTCTCGATGCGGCGACGCAGCGCCTCCTGATAGTTCATGGCCGCTACCGAATTCAGGTATTGTGCCTGTCCAGCCGATTGGATGACTGCCGCCCGGCCACGCAATGCCCCTTCGATCGGCGTGCTAGCGTGCCGGTAATAGGTCCAGTTGGTGATCTGCGGTTGAGGAACAACGGCCTGAGCATGAACCGTACCGACTGCCAAACCTGCGGCGATGATAGCTGCCATTGCGATTCGTTTAGCGTTCATCGTTTCGTCTCCCCCGTCTAAAACCTTGGAATTGTCTTGACACTACTGCGATCCGCGTGCCAAACGGCCCGGTCGACCCCGATCCATGGCTGCCAAACTCCCTTGAAGGAGAGCGAAGAGACCAGTTTTCCCTGGGGTTTTCGCCCTCTTTTGTTTATCCACCCGGAAAGCTCGTCCGCGGTGAAATCAAAGAAAATGCAAGCCGCGTGCCACACGGGGACTACCGACTGCGGAACATGTTGAGAAATGCGTCTCAGATTGAGAACAGCGTGCGGCGACAGCAGGAACAGTGATGTGTACGCCCTTGCCGGGGGAAGCTGGGCCATCCGCGGAGAGGCAGAGCGAGGCGGAGACAGCCTGCTCCGCGTCGACCCCGGAGCCGAGGAGGGGACCGGGCGCAATCAATTTGATCGCCTCAGCGCCGCAACTTGCGACGCTGCACCGGTTTCTCAACGACAGTGCACGGATCAACACCGCCAGGCGGATCGTACCTAGCCGCGGCAACCCGGTGGCGAGAATCAACCTGGCGGTGAGAGCGAACGAGCCAGGCGAGATCGTATTCCCCGCCCTGGCTCGCCAAACGGTTGATCCATGGCACCCGGTGCTCTGTCGAGCGAACTTGACAGAGCATTAGCTGCGACGGTCATTGGCCGATCTGCTGCCGCAGCTCGGAGGCACCATAGATTTTCTCCAGCGCCTCGAGCACGGCCGCGATATGGACGGCCACGGCGCGAGCCTGATCCTCGCTGTAGTAGAAGTCGGCGGTCAAGCTTTGGATATTTCCGTCGAAGATCACGCCCACCAGACGACCCTCGCGATCGACCACTGGCGAACCCGAGTTTCCGCCGATAATGTCGGCGGTGCACACGAAGTTCAGCGGTGTTTCCGCATTCAGCCGTGGCCGTGCCCGATGCCAGCTTTCCGGCAGCACCCACTCGCCGGTTCGTCCGTGTGCGGCTTCGTGATCGAAAGCGCCTCCCAGCGTCGTATGCGGGGGGATCCACTGCCCGTCCTCCTCGTAGCCCTTGACGACGCCGAAGGCCAATCTGAGAGTAAAGGTCGCATCTGGATAGACAGACTCGCCCTCCGCCTTGAACTTCGCATCGGCGATCACCGCATAGGCCTGGCGTTCGCGCTCATCCAGTTCTTCATCGATCGCCCGCAATTCGCGGTATTCGGGGTTCAGGATCAAGGCCAATTGAATCAATGGATCGGGGTTTTTCTCCAGCCCTTCCAGCCCCTGCCGGACGATTTCTCGGCGCGCCTCGACATCGAACAACCGCGTGCCGGCGATCAGTTCCGCGGCGCGTTGTCTGGGACCACGGTTATCGATCACGCGGCGGACCAGTGGGTCGTTGCCACCCCGCAGCTCCATGAATCGACCGATTTCATCAGCCAGTTGCACGCGCTCCAGGTCTTCGTACAGCGGGGCAGGAGAATAGAGTTGTTGTTCCAGGGATGGGCGGTTGGAGTCTCGAAACTCGCGCAACCGTTGTGCATTTGGTTTGGCATCCTCCTGCAACAGCAGCACGATTGTTTCGGCGATCGAGTAAATGCGGCTGCGGAGAGAGCCGCTGCGGTTTTGCAATTCAACGCGTCGCTCGACCACCTGGCGAATGGTCTGCCAGGGATCGGAGGATCCGGCCGCCGCCTGAAGTCGCTTGGCATCCTGGCGTTTGGAGTCGATGAAGCGCGGGTCCTGCAATCCCGCCAGCATGCCCGTGTAGGCTTTTCGCGAGTTCTGAATACCGAACAAATCATCTTGGGCTCGCCGCTTCTGCTCGGGGCCTTCCAATCCATATTGCTGCAGCAGGATTTCCTTGCGTCGCAGCAGATTCAAGACGCGTGGCATGCGGTGATCG
>RFIQ01000602.1 GCA_003695565.1 Planctomycetota bacterium
ACTTATATCCGCTCGCATTCAAGTGGAGGCGGTCGTCGCGAAACAACTCGTCGCGAGGATTCCCGTCTTCGTCCAGAAAGTGTGGGGCGGTGTCGACATAATAGAGCCCCTCGGTCGCTTGACAGTATTCGGCCATCAGTCGGTTGACCTGGCGGATCTGCGGCCATGCGTGGAAACGGCTACTGGTCGGCGTGATCCCAATAAGGAAGATGGGCTGGTCGGGATGCTTTTGGCGAACCTGCTCCACGCAGTAGCGAACCAAACGCAGCACTTCCTCCGGGGTCTTGTCGTTCCCTTTCCCCGAGATGTCATTGGCCACAAAAATCGCCAGCGCATCGAACTGGTGGGGATCCACCAGGCGATTGATGAACACGGCCAGGTCGCTGAACCTGGCCCCCCCGTAGCCACGCCGAATGACCGGCCATGGCCGCATGTCGTCAGCAATCGAATCCCACAGCCGAATGCTGGAACTGCCGACGAACAAAATTGCATGGGGTGGATCCGTCTCCTGTCGATCGAGTTGTTCGAGTTTCCGGATTTCCGGTTCCCAGCGTTCGATGGCTTCTTGCCGGTATTGGGCGATCGGGTCGTCCGCTGAGATCAAAACCAGTGCCAGTGAGAGTATCTTCCACGCCATGTCGGTTCTCCTTGGGATGCAGTCAGGTTGGTCGGCGAGCTCTTCCCAATTTTAACGCGTAGCAATTGGACGCGGGGGTGCTACCGGCGCGTCGGCATGTGCGAGATCGATGCCGGGCAAAAAAATAGCCCGCGTTCCGAGTTTCGGGACGCGGGCTGTCCAATCGGGGCGGCGGGGGCCGACACCCGTAGAGGAGGAGTTGATTAGGCTGGTTCCGGCACTGCCGAACCCGTTTCGACTCGGGCGAAGACGAACTGGCCATCGCGGTAGTCGATCTTGATCGTATCTCCGTCCTGGAACTTGCCTTCGAGCAATTCGCGGGCAAGTGGATTCTGCAATCGCGATTGGATCACTCGCTTGAGCGGTCGGGCACCGTACAGCGGATCGTAACCTTCGACCGCCAATTGTTCGCGGGCGGCCTCGGTCACCACCAGGTGCAGATCGCGTTGTTCGAGGAGCTTCTCCAAACGCGCGATTTGCAGATCCACGATCTGGCGGATTTGCTCGCGTTGCAGCGGATGGAAAACGATCACTTCGTCGATGCGGTTCAGGAATTCCGGCAACAGCCGTTGTTGCAACACGGACAGGACTGCCTGTTGGATCTCTTCCTGGGAACCACCGCGCTGGGTGATCTCCTGAATCTGCTGGCTGCCCATATTGCTGGTCATGATGATGATGGTGTTCTTGAAGTCGACGGTGTGCCCGTGGTTGTCTGTCAGGCGTCCGTCGTCAAGGACTTGCAGCAATATATTGAAGACGTCCGGATGCGCCTTCTCGATTTCATCCAGCAGCACCACACAGTAGGGGCGTCGCCGAACGGCTTCGGTCAGTTTGCCCCCTTCTTCGTAACCAACGTATCCGGGGGGAGCACCGATCAAGCGGCTGACCGAGTGCTTCTCCATGAACTCGCTCATGTCGATGCGCACCATGGCATTTTCGTCATCGAACATGGACTCGGCCAGGGCTTTGCACAGCTCGGTCTTGCCCACCCCGGTGGGCCCCAGGAAGATAAACGACCCGATCGGTCGGTTGGGATCCTGCAAACCGGCGCGGCTGCGACGGACTGCATCGGCCACAGCGCGGACCGCTTCGTCCTGCCCCACCACGCGTCGGTGCAGATGTTCTTCCAGGTGCAACAGCTTCTCGCGTTCGGTTTGCAGCATCCGGGAGACGGGAATCCCCGTCCAAGCCGAAACGACCTCCGCGATTTCCTGCTCGGTAACTTCCTGGCGGAGCAACCGCTTCTCGGACTTTTGCTTGTCGACCTTCTTTTCGTCCGCCTGCTCCTCTTCCTCGATGCGCTGCCGCAATCGCCGCACCTTCTGGTCCAACTCGTACAGCCGCTGATATTCCTGCTCGGAGACCAGCAGGCCGGCGGATTGCTTTTCCTTGATGGTGGCATCGAGTTTCTTGAACTCCAACTCGGCCTGAGCCAATTCTTCGCGTACGCTCTTGATATCGCCCAAACCGGCTTTTTCGGCTTCCCACTGCTCGCGCAGGTCGGCCAGTTGTTTCTTGGTCTCGGCGATTTCTTCTTCGATTTCCTGCAGCCGTGCTTTGGCCGACTCGTCGGTCTCGTCTTGCAATTGCCGGGCAGCCAATTCCAACTGCCGCAGCTTCCGCTGAACTTCGTCGATCTCCGTGGGAACGCTGGACAGCTCCATAGCCACGCGGCTGGCAGCTTCATCCACCAGGTCGATGGCCTTGTCGGGCAGGTAACGATCGGTGATGTACCGCGCCGAGAGTTTCGCCGCAGCGACCAGCGCGGAGTCACGGATCTTGACGCCATGGTGGGCTTCGTAGCGTGGTTTGAGCCCGCGTAGAATGGCGATCGTGTCTTCGATCGATGGTTCTCCGACGTAAACGGGCTGGAATCGTCGTTCCAGAGCCTTGTCTTTTTCAATGTGCTTGCGGTATTCGTCCAACGTCGTCGCACCGATGCAGCGCAGTTCGCCTCGGGCCAGCGCTGGTTTCAGTAGCTGTGCAGCATCCGACGCACCCTCAGCAGCCCCGGCGCCCACGACGGTGTGCAATTCGTCGATGAACAGAATGATCGTTCCGTCCGCGCTGGTGACTTCCTTCAAGACCGCCTTCAAGCGATCTTCGAACTCACCCCGGTACTTGGCGCCAGCGATCAATGCCCCCATGTCCAGCGCCACGATGCGCTTGTTCTTGAGGCTCTGAGGAACATCACCCTCGACGATGCGCAGCGCCAGCCCTTCCACGATGGCGGTCTTACCGACCCCGGGCTCGCCGATCAACACAGGGTTATTCTTGGTGCGTCGAGACAGAACTTGAATCACTCGACGAATCTCGTTGTCACGCCCGATGACCGGGTCGAGCTTCCCTTCCTCGGCCTTTTTGACCAGGTCGATACCGTACTTTTCCAATGCCTGGAACTTGTCCTCGGGATGCTGATCCGTAACGCGGTGGCTGCCGCGCAGATCCGCTGCAGCCTTCAGCACGTCCGCATGGCGCACCCCATTGATTTCCAGCAACCGCTTGGCCTTCGAATCGACTTCGCACAGGGCCAACAACAAGTGCTCGGTCGACACGTACTCGTCACGCATCGACTGGGCCTGCTCCATCGATGCGTTCAGCACCCGCGTCAGCTCGCGCGAGACACGCGGTTCCGCATCCCCGCTGACCTTGGGCATTTTCTTGAGTTCCGATTCGACCAGGCTGGCAACTTGCGAATAATCCGCGCCAATTTTTTCCAGAATCGGACGGACCAAACCTTCGTGATCTTGCAACAAGGCTGCCAGCAAATGCAGGGCATCGATTTCGGGATGCCCCTGCGAGACCGCCAATTGCTGCGCGCGCTGGACGGCCTCCTGAGACTTGGCTGTTAGTTTTTCAAAACTGAATGTCATTTTTGTTTCCTCTGTTTCCCCCTGGGTATGTATGCAGAGCGGAGCCGCGCGGTTGAGCCACACGGCCCCGCCCTGGATTTGTCAAACACCGCCGACAACGACCTAGTTCTTCACTTCGAACTCGGCATCGATGGCATCGTCTTCGCCGCTGGACGAACCACCGGCACCTTGTTCCGCAGAACCACCGGCCGCTTGAGCCTTCTCGTACAAGACTTTGCTCAACGCCTGCGCCGCTTGCTCCAGCTCGCTCAACGCCGACTTGATGGCCGCAGTATCCTCAC
>RFIQ01000603.1 GCA_003695565.1 Planctomycetota bacterium
ATGCCATACAGGTCGCCACCGCACAGCAACAGCACGTGGGCATCGTAGCGGCCGTCCAAACTGCCTACCAACGTTGCCACGAAACCTCCCAAACTCGTCCCTTGCAATCCGATACCGCCGGACTGCATCTGTGGAATTGCTGCCGCCGCATCCCGCGCTCGTCGCACGTCCGCAACGCCTTGACGGATCATCCGCGGGAGATCGTCTCGATCCAATCGCTCGGAACGGCGTTGCCCGTACCCCGGCAACTGGATCATCAGGCCATGCAGGCCCAGCGGCGGCAGGCTGCTTGCGATCAACCGGCCAACCCGCATGTCCGAGCCAGACTCGTGAACAACCACGTACACCGGCGCGGGCCGAACGACTCCCGAGTGTTGATCGCGGGCGGCGTACCATTCCGCATGGACCGTGTCCGTTTCGGCAGTTCCGCTGGGTAGCGGCGAAGGGAAACGCACGTCGGCATAGACCCCCGGCTCGGTCGATGGGTGGATCTCGACCGCGAACCGATCGGGTTCCCAACGGAACTGGTCCAGACAGGCGTCGGCGTCCGCGTCGGCATCCGGCCGGATGTCCAGCGTGTCCTCCGCCCAGTACGTTATCGGCGGTTCGGGCGGTTCGGGTCGGGCAGCCACCGGGATGTCTTCCTGGCCGGACGCGCTGGGGGCAACACACCACCAGATGCCCAAGCACATCCCTAACGCCACTGTCCACCGTGGAAGAACGACCGGACTGCAACGCGTTACAAAAATTGGCACCCGTCGGTTAGCGGGTGGAGAACTGACTGCCCGGAACGACTTCCGCATGCTTGAATCCTTCCTCCCATTTGGCTGTGATAACAGTTTCCGCGTCTGGATCTTGGGCATGATGCAAGAGGGCCGTCGGATCCGCATCGAGGCGATGTTGGTGATCGATAAACACCCTCAACCGGTAGGTGCCTGGTGCCAGGCGAGGTGTGGCCCCCGAGTCGGATCCGCCGGGAGCGATCAGGAACAAGGCCCCGTTGAACATCCGCCGCGGAGTCACCACGCCCTGGGTGAACGCCACCGGCGGGCTGTCCGGAGGTTGGTCGGCTGGATGCACAAACACTTGCACGATCGACATGGCGGGCCAGGTGACCGGCGTCTGAGCGATCCGCAACACTTGTTCGGTGGGAACCCAGTCGTCGGCCGGAAGATCGGCCGCCGAGCGGTATCCGTCCTGCACGCCGCGGGCGTAATCTTGCAACCACTGGACGAATGCCTTGTAGGACTGGTCGTTCTTGTGCATCTTGATCCCGCCTCCATGTGTTACCGGCGGGACGTGCGAGGGAGGCAGCAGATTGCCCTCCGCGTCCTTGCCGGGAACCCGAGAGATGGGTTTCAGCAGCAGCAGGCTCTGCAAGGGATCGTTGACGTTGATCAACGGTAACCGATCTGCGCGTGGCTTGCGACTGTTGGCGACCAAGCGTCGCAGGGTCTCTTGCGGCGTAGCCTGGAAGATGTTCATCCGCGCCCCGTGTTGGGCGACCAGTTCGGCATGCCGCCTGGCAGGAACCTCGTGCGCCGGATTGCTCGGATCGATCTCTGCTGGAGTATGACACGGAAAACACCGCATGCGCTGGGACCAAATGTTACGCACGAACGAATCCAGAATGCGATCCTTGCGGTTATGCCGAATGACCGTCATGTCGACGCGTGGTCCCGCCCGGTTGGCAGCTTCCAGTGCTGGTGCCGAGCGCAGGTTCGGGTCGGCGCAGCAAGCCCGAATCCAAGCCGCGAAGGCTTCATACTCCGCCTGCCGCGTCTTGGCGTGGATCCGACGAGCCAGCGCATCGGAATCTTGCTCCCCCATCGCGATCAAATGCAGGATCTTGGATCGCTCGGGGTGGTCCAGATCGATCAAGCCCTGATCCCGCAGCGACAGAAACGTCTCTCGCGATGAGGGCAAAATGTAATCCTTCAAATCCACCGAAGCCAAATGGCACTGAACGCAACTCGACGGATTCGGGGACTTGAAGATGGGGACGATGCGCTGCTCGAACAACTCCAGTGGCGACGGCTCGTCTGCCATCGCCAACCAGCTCCCTCCCCCCAAAAACGCGGCCAACAAGAGTATCCGGTGAGGAAGCCTGGATACAACGGACCGATCAGCATGGCGTTGCGGCATGGCTCAAACTCCAATACGCGAACCGTGGGGAGGGGATGAAAGAAGCGGCTTCCATTATAGCAGTCCTCCGATCAGCCAGTACACGACGATCAAACCTGCCAACAGCAACGCAATGCGAAACCAAAGCGGTCGACCCTGCGGGCTGGACATCCCCGGTGTGATGTAATTTTCGCAGTGCGGACATCGCTGGGCCTCTTCGTGTACCGGTTCTCCACAGATGGGGCACGCCACGAAGTCGTCATCTGCGTCCGAGCCCTCACTCTCCAGCCAATCCTCTTCCCCGTCCTGCCAGTCGTCTCCATCGTGCATGGAAACCCTCCTTCCCAAAATTCGCGATTCGCTTTGTCCTATGCAGGCAAAGACGTCTTGTTACAT
>RFIQ01000604.1 GCA_003695565.1 Planctomycetota bacterium
GTCCTCCAGCGTCGGGATGGATTCTCCGGCAAATCGCCGATCCTTCCAACTGCCGTATTCCAGCCCGCGAAGTTGCTCCAAGGTGCTTTGTTCGACCATCAATTGCTGGCCGCCGGTTCGTTCCGTGTCGGGGTCATGGATGCATACGATCTGCCCGTCGGCCGTCAGGTAGAAGTCTCCTTCGATCCCGTCGGCACCCTGTTCCCAGGCATGGCGGAATGCGACCAGTGTGTTTTCAGGGAAATCGAAGGAAGCACCTCGATGGGCGATGATCTTCTGGGCGCTGGCCGAGGGAGGTCGCAGGGCAATGGCCAGGCCGATCAGGAGCAAGGCCGCCAGTTGAATATGCGATTGCATGGCAATTCCTTGGGAACCGGTGAGGGTACCAGGGGCATCGATTCTATTTTACCGAGCCTGCCAGGGCGACGCGGAGGGGATCGTAGTTGCTTGCTGACAAACCCAGATGCAGATGCTTCCGCCAACCCTCGGCATAATCAAACGTCTCGCTAAGCAGCCCCACCTCGCGGTTCAGATCTTCCATGGTCTGAATGTACGAATTCATCTGCTGGGAGGCGTCCAACCACTGGGCCTGGCTGCGGTGGAAGCCGAGCAACTTCCTTTTCCGTGGAATCAAATCGGTCACGTCGACGTACAGCGACGGCACCACGATATGCCCCAAAGGGTCTCGGTTACCATGAGGTTGCGCGTGGTAGACGGCCACATCGTGGTGGAACGGTTCCACCGGAGGCGACGTTTCGAAATTGGGCATGCACCTCACGAACGCCCCGCCGACGGCCAGACGTGCGGCGTTCTGGTGATCCTCCATGTAATCGACGGGAGCGTGGGTGAGGATGATGGAGGGACGTACGCGACGCACGACAGCGGCGACTTCGCGCAAGGTCTCTCGATCGTAGAAGATGTCCAAGTCGTCGCGAATCGGCGGGTGGAATTCGGCTGGGATTGCTTCCGCGGCCGCCATGGCTTCCTCCAAACGCACCTCGGCAGTGTGTTCGCGGGACAGCTCGGTCGACCCGCAGCAACCGTTGGCGATGTTGAAGTAATGGGCATCCCACCCCAGCGCCACCAAACGCAGCATGGTTCCAGCCATGACGAATTCGATGTCGTCGGGATGCGCGGCAATGGCCAACACGGCAGGCATTTGTAAAGTGCTCCTCGATGGATGGGGCCACGGCAGCGGGGCGTCCCTCAACCGCCCCGCCGGGCGGTCCAGCCGAAACAGCAGCTAGCGCTGGACGCGTGCCGATCCGCCGGCCGCCAAGGCTTCCACCTCATGCAGTTTGGCCATCGTCACGTCGCCGGTGAAAGTGGTCAGCAGCGCACCGTGTGCCCAGCCGAGGCGCAATGCTTGCTCGGGTTGACGGCCGTCGATCAGACCGAAAATCAGCCCAGCGGCGAACCCATCCCCGCCGCCGATGCGGCAGATGACGTCCAACTTCATGGTGGGGGTCACGTAGCGCTGGCCGTCGTACCAGATAACCGCGGCCCAATTGTGACGGTTGGTCGACTCGACTTCCCGCAACGTGGTGGCTACCAGTTTGACGTTGGGGAACTGTTGGGTCACGTTCTCGATCATGGCAAAGAATTGCTCGGGATCCAGTTTGGATGCCTTCTCGACGTCTTGCCCCGGCATTCCCAAGCCTTTTTGCAGGTCTTCCTCATTCCCGATCAACACATCGCAATGGGAGGCGATACGGCGGCACATTTCCTGACCCCTTTGTTCGTCGCCGATGGTCTTCCACAGCTTGGCGCGGTAATTCAGGTCGAAGGAAGTGATCGTCCCATGTTGTTGGGCGGCCTGCATGCCCTCGACGATTAACTCGGAGGTGGTGGGGGAGAGGGCCGCGAAGATTCCGCCGGAGTGAAACCACTTGACCCCTTGACCGAAGATTTCATTCCAATCGAAATCCCCCGGCTTGAGCATCGCACCGGCTTCGTTGGCTCGATTGTAAAAGACCACGGGGGGCCGCACGCCGTGCCCGCGATCGCTGTACACGGTGGCAATGTTGGGACCACGCACGCCATCGTGTTCAAACCATTTGAAAAACGGACGGACACCCGTCTCCCGGATCGCCCGTTGCACGATCTCACCGATCGGGTAATTGACCATGGCGGTGCAGATTCCCGTGCGCAAACCGAAACAGTCGGACAGGTTGGCGGCGACATTGTATTCGCCTCCGGACACGTGGATTTCGAACGAGCGTGCCTTGCGGAAGGGAATGGTGCCCGGATCCAGGCGATGGACCATCGCTCCCAGCGACAGGAAGTCCAACGCAGCATCTTGTTTGATATTCAATTTGGCCATGGTTTACCTCGCAGGAATGTTGAAGTTGTAAGAAATCCCTTGGGCGGAATCCGCCCCGGCGGCTCTAGATGGTGACCGAAGAAAACCCGCCGTCGACGACGATGTTTTGTCCGGTGACAAAGCTCGATGCTGCGGGGGAAGCCAGCCATACGATGGCCCCACCCAGCTCTTCCGGCTTGCCGAACCGAGCCATCGGCGTGTGGCCGATGATCTGGCTTCCGCGCTCCGACAGGGAACCGTCCTCGTTGTATAGCAACGCTCGATTCTGTTCGGCGGGAAAGAAGCCGGGACTGATGGCATTGACCCGAATACCGCGCGTGGCCCACTCCCGGGCCAGGAACTGCGTCAAATTGATCACCGCCGCTTTGGCAGCCGAGTAGGCCACCACGCGCGACAAGGGGATCATTCCGGACATGGAAGCAATGTTGACGATGCTGCCCCGCCCAGCCGAAAGCATGACCTTGCCGAACACTTGGCAGGGGAGCAAAACTCCACCCACCAGGTTCAAATCGAACACGTGGCGCCAAGCATCCAACGGTAAGTCGCAGAAATCGGCCCCGGGGGGCAAAGTGGCTTGGGGATGGTTGCCTCCAGCGGCGTTGACCAGCACCGTTGGTGTCCCCCATTCCGTGGTGATGCGATCGCGGGCGGCAGCCAACGAGTCCGGGCTCAGGGCGTCGGCGGATTGAAACATGGCCTTGCCCCCTTGCGATTCGATGGCGGCGACGCGCTGGCTGCCCCGTTCGGCACTGCGGCCAACGACCGCTACCCTGGCTCCCGCATCGGCCAACGCATGGGCCATCGCTCCGCCCAAACCACCGGTACCCCCAATGACGACGGCGATTTCGTCGGACAAGTCAAATAACGACGCAGGCATTGCTGTGGAGATCTCCCTGAAACCGAGATGCACGGGCCGAGTGGTCGGCAAGCCACCGAGCGGACAGCGATAGCATCCACAGAAATGACCGAAATTCAAGGGCCGATCGGTTTTTCCGACAACACTTCGGTTTTTCTGGTGTCAGGGCACATTCCTCACCACCTTTTGCTGGAGATGGAGTCGGCGCGGGGTCTACGGAATATTGCGTGTTCCCAGATGATCGGCTACCGTTGGGCGCCTTGGTTGTCGCCCCTTTCGTTAAATTGACATGGTGCATTGCAGGAGTCGTGGATGAACCCGGAAGAGCAATTGGAAAAACTTGGCTTGGAACTGCCACCGGCCCCCAAGCCGATGGGGTTGTATAAACCGGTGGTGGTCGTGGGGAACATCGCCTATCTGTCCGGGCACGGTCCATTGAAACCCGATGGGGCCTTGATCTGCGGACGTGTCGGCGAGCAATTGGGGTTGGAGGAAGGCCAGGCCGCGGCGCGGCAGACCGGCCTGGCCATGCTGGCCACATTGCGCGGCGCTTTGGGCTCGCTCGATCGCGTCGTGCGGGTGGTCAAACTACTGGGGTTGGTCAACTCCACAGACGATTTCGCTCAGCAACCGCAAGTGATCAACGGGTGCAGCCAGTTGTTCGCTGACGTGTTCGGTCCCGACAACGGTATCGGGGCACGCAGCGCCATCGGCACCAATACGTTGCCGGGAGGAATCGCGGTGGAAATCGAAGGAATCTTCGAGATCCGGTAAGGGGATCTGTTACTGCTCGGGTGGCGGATACCGCTGTTGGTTCCTGGCCATTTTTTTGGTGATGGCCGAGCTCAAGTCCACGTTGAGCGCATTGGCAAGACTGAGCAGGTAGCAGGCGACGTCCGCCATTTCGTCGGCGATTTCCTCCGTGTCCAAGTTTTCGAGCGCAGTCGATTCTTCGGTGGTCAACCACTGGAAGTGTTCCATCAATTCGGCCGCTTCGATGGCCACGGACATCGCCAGGTTCTTGGGCGTGTGGAAGCGTTGCCACGCGCGTTGCCGCACGAATCGATCCATCAATCCCCGGAGTTGGGCCACAGTGGTATCGGCGTCGGTTGCTGGTGGACGGGGGGTATCGTCGGACGAAGGTCGGTGGCTCATGGCGGGTTTCCCGTAGGGGCGGTCGCCAAAAAGTGGCGGCTCGGGTAAAACGAAAAAATCCGGTCAGGCAGATCCGCATCGCTTCTTGGGGTGTGGGCGACCTCAACCGGGACACACGTGCAGTTCAAGTGGTAGTACCAGATAAAAGGGAGGGATTTGAAAATGAGCGTTTTGGTAACGAAGGAAGCTCCGAATTTCAAGGCGACCGCTGTGATGGAGGACGGTTCCTTCAAGGAGATTAGTTTGACCGATTACCGCGGCAAGTACGTGATCCTGTTCTTCTATCCGCTCGACTTTACCTTCGTATGCCCCACCGAAATCATCGCGTTTTCCGATCGAGCCGACGAATTCGCTGAGCTGGGCGTGCAATTGCTCGGATGCAGCATCGACAGCCATTTCTCGCATCTGGCGTGGCGGAACACACCGCGGTCCGAAGGTGGGCTGGGTGAAATCAAGTATCCGCTGATCGCCGACATCACGAAGCAGATTGCCCGCGACTACGACGTGCTGTTCAATGATTCTATCGCCTTGCGCGGCCTGTTCCTGATCGACCGTGAGGGTGTCGTGCGGCACCAGGTTGTCAACGATTTGCCGCTGGGGCGCAGCGTGGATGAAGCCCTGCGTATGGTCAAGGCCCTGCAGTACTTCGAAAAGCACGGAGAAGTGTGCCCAGCGAACTGGAAAGAGGGAGCTCGGACGATCAAGCCGGATCCGAAAGAGTCCAAGAACTTTTTCAAGGCCGAGTATTCGTCGTAAGGATCGAAAGACCTCACGTCGACATTCCTCGACGAAAAACCATATGGTTCGCCAAGAACACAGGGCATGGTTCCAGTTGGGGCCATGCCCTGTTGACGTGCGCTGGGCGTCGGTCCAGGCCTCCGCGCAGCATCAATGATCTCGTCGACCGCCGACTGACTGGCGTGCAGGGCGACCGGTTCCGCGCAAAAAACGGCCGCGCCAGTCTCGTAAAGAGTCCGGGCGGCCGGTGCGCAGCCAAGTCTCGGTACCAAGGCCGATGGAAGCCTCTGTGCGAACAGCAGTGCGTGGGTGGCCTGCAGCGGCACCCCGCGACTGATGGCAGAGGCCGGGAGTTGGTTAGGCGATCTACTCGATGACGGCCTCTGCTCGCTGCAGACGGGGCCGTGCCGATTCACCCTGCTTCTTCGCACGAGGTTCCCGCGTGGCCGATAACGGCACCTCGCCGGTCTCGCCTTGGTACGTGTAGGTCACGGTTCCGTCCATCTTGTTGCCGCGTGGCTTGCCTTTGAATTGCAACGCCAAGGGGTTGCCTTCCACATCCATACTCAACGAAAACGACAGGATGTTGTCTTCCAGCTTGAGGTCTTCCAACTCGAACTGGCCGGCTTCCTCCGATACATAGGTGCCGCTCAGTTTGCCCTTCTTGGCTGTGATGTCCAACACAGCCTCGTACACTTTGTCTGGTGCTTCGACCCGGACATTCCACTTGCCCGCCACGTCGACAGGTCGAGTAGCTCGTTTGGCTACGATCTCGTGCGTGTTCGTTTCACCGTCAGCGGTGATATCGCATTTGGCCTTCAGCTCGTCACCTTGTGCCTGACCGGTGCATGCCACGTGCACTGGTTTGCCCTCGTATTCCAACTCGAGTTCGAAACTGAATTTCCCATTCTCGAGCCGGCCATTACTGATCCGGTGCGGACCTGACTTGCCGATGTATGTCCCAAACAGCCGATTCTTAGCATTGGCATTCAGCTTCAAGATCTGTTGGACTGGTCCATCGCCAAAATCCTGTTCCCAGGCCCAAGTCCCGCTGGGGTCGTTCTCGCTCCCTGCCGAGTCGGGGGATTGAGCGATCGCGGCCATGGGGGCCGAGCACAGGATTGCTACAGAGAGGACGGAGAAAAGGGTTGAGCGCACGGCGCCTGCAAAAAACTGCATTCTCATGATTGAGACTCCTGGGAAGACGAAGAAACGGATGGATGACCTCTGACCAATCGGGCGGGCCGCCAAACCGA
>RFIQ01000605.1 GCA_003695565.1 Planctomycetota bacterium
CAAATTTAGCGCAATCCGAATCGAACGCCACCCCGATCGGCCAATCATTCACAACCTAGGAGAGCCAGAGTACGAGCCGATCGGTATGGTCGTGCGGGTTCGGCGGGGCAAGGCTGCCCCGGTTTCCAAGCGGCGAACAGTTTGGGCGTGATGACTCAGGTGAATTCACCGATGCATGCGTAAGGGGACAGTGGACAAGTAAAGGGGACGTCGCCAGGGAGGGGTGTTGCCTGGCTCAGCCACATTGCGTCGCGCGTCCTGGGAGGAACTCCAGCATGACCATCGATACCATCCTCTGGGCAGCCGCCTCCTACTTGGCGATTTTTTGCTTAGTGCAATTGATGTTACGGCGGGAAAAACACCTGGTTGGGCTGCTCGCCGATTTTGTTGCACGAAACAAGTCAAGTCACACGCGACGGCCCAAGAGGACATAACGCGCCCCACGTCGCTTGTCCCCAGCAATCGCCGCCGGATCCCGTGGCCGCCAGCCCGCTAGTGGCCCTTCCCTGACACCCGTACATCGTGTCCAGGTTCATTCATGATCGACCTAGGTGGATCGTTTGAACTGCAGCCGGGGTTAGGCGCTGCGAGGTACTTGCGGGAACGCTCACCGTGTTCCCTCCGCCACTCTGGCCACCCGCGCCGCCCCCCTAAAACAACTATCCATGGGCGGGATATCGCAAATGTGACGGTTGCGTCGCGACGAGTCAAAGTAGATAGTTAGCGAAAAGTTTGACGCGATTCCTGAGTGCAAATAGACTAAACGGTCTGATCAGGAATCTACGGGACTTAAGTCCAGCCCTATGTCGGCACGCTGGACAAGTTCCCCCCAACGCAATCGGGCGCTTCTCAAACCTCCGTTCGGATCCCAAACATGGCAGTTCGCGACAGGAATCTCTTTGCGTGGCAGGCTTACGTTGTTACGTCCGCCATCATCTCCGTTGGCCTGTTGGTATTGATGTTCTTCATGTGGCGTGCCTGGAGCGACGCATCGAAGCGCCTGGCGGATATGGAAACCCAACTCCAGAGCGCGCGGAGCGACTTTCAACTCAGTGAGAAGCGCGTCAATCGTTTGCTCTCGATGATGGGTTACGGCAACTATTCTGACTCTGAATTGCAGGCCATGGCGGCAGAAATGGCCAATGATGAGAAGCTGGGTCCTGTCGAGAAGGATTTTGCCGAGCAGATGAAGCTGTTCCCGCCTACCTTTGAGTTGGCGGATAAGAACTTGATGCAGTTGCCCAAATTCTTGATGGACACGATTCGCTTGCGGAACGAAGAGATCATCCAGGCTCGCGAGGAAGTCAAACGCTTGGAGACCGAATTGGCAGCGACGGTGCAGCGGGAACGCAAGAAAGCGGCTGACGCGGTGGCCGCTCAATTGAAAGCGGAAAACGACCTCAAGGCTGCTCGTCAGGCGCACGCGCAAGAAATCGACCGACTCAATAAGGAAAAGGAAGAAGTGCTGGCGCGGTTCGACGCGTTCCGTCGGGAATTCGAAGCGCAGCGCGCCGCCTTGGTCGCCCAGGTCAATCAACTTCGCCAGACCGTTGCTGAGCAAGCAGAGACGATTGCCATTCAAGCTGATCGGCTGAATCAGTTCGAGAATCCGGACTACGCAGCTCCGCAAGGAGAAATCACGCGCGTGGCCGAAGGCGGGACCACGGTATGGGTGGACCTGGGCAAAGCCGACGGATTGCGTGTGGGTGTACCGTTTTCGGTCATCGATGAGAGCGAGATCAATATCAGCAATGCTCAACCCAAGGCGCAGATCGAGATCACCCACGTGGTGGATGATCACCTCAGCCGCGCTCGCGTGACCGATTATGACATTCGCAAACCGGTAGTTCCCGGCGATAAAGTGTACTCGCCGGCGTGGCGGCCAGGGCGCGTCGTCGGATTCGCCTTGGTGGGCCTGTTGGACATCAATGGGGACGGTCGGGATGACCGCGAACAGGTGAAAGAATTGATCAAGCTGGCCGGAGGCAAGGTGGATGAGGAAATCGATCCACAGGGCAATCGCACCGGGCCGGGGATGACCCCCAACACGTCCTTCTTGGTGCTCGGAACGGACCTTTCGATTCCCGAGAACGTTAGCCCCGAACTTCAGGAACAGTACAAGGCTCGGCAGGAAACCTACGCCGCATTCATTGCGGAGGCTCGCCGTAAGGGAATTATCTCCATCTCCCTCGACAAATTGATGGGGTACTTGAAAGCCGAAGGAGCCAGTCGAACCATCCCATTGGGGGGGCGTACGCGTGCGGGAGATTTTCCAGTCCGACCCTCGGTTCGACCTCCATCCAGTTCGGGAGACGTGAGCGATATTTTCAAGACGCGCTCGCCTTGAGCTGGTTGACCGACGCAACTGCCGCTGCTATCATTTCGCCATCCTCTGCAGTTTAACAACGCCCACGTTGTCGAGCCCCGTTGAGCAGTAGGAACACCACTTTGTTAGGGCCAGACAACACTTCAAGAAGGATTTACACCATGATGACACGTGTAGTGGCCTTGGCGAGTTTGGTTATTCTGGTCGGTTACGCTTCTGCTCAGGAGCTAGATCGCGAGATCCCCATCTTTACGCCGGCACCAGTTGTTCATGACACGTTTCAAGTCGGGTGGGCTTGGATCGACGGTAACGGCACGATGCAAGGCCGCGTCGGGACGCTTTCGGAACATGGCGACCTGTCTCCGGTATCGGGAGCCACTGTTCAGGTCACGGGGATCGCTGGGTTCTCCGAACAATCGGTTGCGGATGAGGACGGAAATTTCGAACTTGGCGGTTTACAGCCTGGTATCTACTTCTTGGAAGCCTCCTCCCCCACAGCGTACGCGGCTTTTGCCTTTCAAGCACTTGCGTCCGACGTAGCTCGACCGGCCGAAGTGTATGCGGCGCGTGTAGCACCGGATCAAGCGCGTGAGATGCTGAGAGAGTTGTGGACCCCCAATCCCTCCAGCATGGCTCCCGTGTTGGGGCACATCAACCCGGCGCAGATCCCGCAGCATCAATCTCCCAGCTACCTCTCTGTGGACGGCAGCATTCACGGGCAATTGGCGTTTCCGTTTGGGGGTACCGACTATCGCACTTGTATCGTTCGCGCGTATCAAGACGGAAAACTGGTTGCTAGCGCCCCTGTCGACGCGCTGGCACGCTTCACCTTGCCGGTTGCGACTGGTGGTGTGACAGACATCATCGTCGGCGGTGCGGGCATGAGTTCTTGTTTCTCGGTGTATGTCGAACAACCTTCTCAGATCAGCCAAGCAAATGCTTCTTCATCGCAAGGCAGGCTGGTATCGACGGCAGTGAATCAGCAGGGGCAGACCTTGATGGTCCCAGTCCGTCCGGCTCCGGTGCAATCTGAGAACCAAGAGGAACGACGGGAAGAAGTGCTTCCGCCTGCTCCTCGGTTTGCAGGCGCACCGGTTGGTGGCGGCGGGGGTGGTGCTGGTGGTGGCGGCATGGGCGGTGCCGGAGCCGCGCTGGGCGCAGCCGGTTTGGCCGTTGGCATTGCCGCCCTCAGCGATGATGATGGATTCAATGTGAATCTGGCCAGTGGCATCGCTCCGTAGGTCGCCTTCCGATTCCTGCTCCAGGGCATCTTGATCGAGACGGTTTGGCGTCTCGTCAACGCGACGGCCTCCGCAGAAACGGCTTGGCCGATGTTTCCGAGCAGAGAGTCATTTGTCTGGTGGACAGTCATCCAACGCAGCCTATAGGGCTGCGTTTTTTTGTGCGGCGTCGGTGGGACCCAAGCCGGCCGAGCGCCGCCTCGGCGTAAGGGAATTCGGGCTGCACCTCTCTGGCTGAGGCGGCTCTCCTCGGCCCACTCCCCCACTTTGGGTTGCGAAACCTTCTGAGGCGCAAATGCGTTGCGTCGCTGCATCGGCAACCTAGAATCACGGTTGACGCTCGCGCAGTAACCGCGGCTGGGGAGTTGATGTGGTTCGAGCCCAATGCCGACGGGATTTTCCCGAGGACTTGGGCGGCGTAACCTGCTGGTGTGTGTCACGACGAATCTTCAGTGCAGGACAATTCAACGAAGGACGTTCATCCCATGCGCTCGATTGCCCCCCTTGCCCTAATTTTTTCTGTTTCGATTTCTTTTGCTCCTGACCTTGCAACGGCCCAGGAGTCTACGCGATTGGCCTCGGAAACGCGGCAACGAGTTCTGACGCCGGTAGCTCAGCCGATCTCCACGTTCCACACCGGTTGGGGAGTACTCGACCGTGACGGCGTATTGCAGGGCCAAGTCGTGACCTTGAACGACGACGGGACGTTGACCCCACAAGCAGACGTCGAGGTGGTGATCGAGGAGGACGCTCGCATTCTGGGCCGAGCCGTTACCGACGAGGATGGGAAGTATCGAATCGAAGGCTTGCAGCCGGGCGTCTACTACCTGATCGCCCGCGGCACCGAAGTTTACGCGGCGCATTCCCTGGAATTGCTGGTCGGCGACAAGAGCGTACCGATGTACGTTTACGCTACGGACATGGAACCGAAACAAGCCGAACAACTCCTGCGCGAGCTGTGGTCGCCGAATCCTCGACCGCGCCAAGCTGAGTACGGTGCGGTGGCCGCGTCACCTTCCATGGTCCGCCAAAGCCACGAGTACGTTCTCACCGACGGCGGAATCCACGGGCAACTCGCTTTTCCATACCGCTCGGCTGATTATGCTGGCCATATCGTTCGGGCGTACCGCGAGGGAGAGTTGATCGGTGTGGCACGCGTTGATGAATATGCGAGGTTCTTCCTGCCAGTGAACTCGCCGGGCGTGACAGACTTGGTCGTGGGCGGCGCTGGTTTTGCGCACGTCAGTGCGATCTACCTGGTTGCCCCGGAACAGGTCACCCTCCAAGCAGGTCCGCCGCGGCGGTTCGTTTCCACTCCGGCATCCCCGGCGCTGCAGCAGCCTCAGACCCTCATCATCCCTGTGCGGCCATCGCCGGTTGCTCCCGAGGAGCCCGTGGTGGCTGAGCCAGTCCCTAGTACCGTTCCCTTCGTGCCAGGCGGTATGGCCCCTGGCAGTCCTGTGGGTGGGGGCGGCTTCGCTGGCGGTGGCGCTGGTGGAGGAGGTGGCGGTTTTGGCGCCGTTATCGGGGCTGCAGGATTGGCGGTCGGCATCGCGGCACTTAGCGACGATGACGAGGGATTTAACGTTAACCTGGCGACCGGTATCGCTCCCTGAGCCCCCGCCGCCGCTCGATTTGCAATGCGCAGTCCCCCACAGCGTTTTCGTGTCCTAAGCTTGATGCAACGAAAGTCATGCTGCATCTAGTGGAGAGG
>RFIQ01000606.1 GCA_003695565.1 Planctomycetota bacterium
CTATGAGCTTGCGCGCTGACAGGGAGGAGTCGGCTACGCCCCGACCGCGTGTAGACGGGCATGGCCGGGGTTTGCTGGAACCGAATCGGATTTTGCATAAAATGCAGAGCCTGTCGGCGGCGGGCGGCATGGTGCATGGCCTTTGCATGCTAGACCGGAGCGTTTCTGCCCGCTGAGACCGAATGCCCCTTCGCGATCTACCGAGGACCCTGTGCCGCACGTTTTTACCACCAAGGACATCACGGGCAAGTTCATCCTGCTGGGGACGGGGACCAGCGTCGGCGTGCCGGCTATCGGTTGCGGTTGCGACGTGTGCCGCAGCGAGAACCCACGCAACCGTCGCACGCGGGCCTCGGCTATCGTGGGGCTGCCTCACGGGAACTTGCTGGTCGACACAGCGCCGGATCTGCGCCAGCAATTGCTCCGCGAGGACATCGGCATCGTGCACGCGGTTGTTTATACGCACGAGCACGCCGATCATATTTTTGGCTTGGACGACCTGAGGTTGTTTCCTTTCCGGTTGCAGGGGCCGGTTCCGCTATACTGCGAACCTGCCGTGGAGGATCGGATTCGTCGCAGTTTCGATTATGCTTTTGCAACCACTCCCGAAACGCATCCTGGAGCGCGCCCTTCCCTGGAGATTCGGACGATCGGAACGGAGCCCTTCGAGGCATTGGGAACCATCATCCGACCGATGCGTTTATTGCATGGCCCCCATTACCAGGTGCTGGGTTTTCGCATCGGGAGTATTGCTTACTGCACGGACACCAACGAGATCCCGGAGTCGACCTTCGCCGTGCTGGAGGGGTGCGACGTGTTGATCCTGGATGCTTTGCGACCGCGTCCCCATCCGACGCATTTCAGTGTCAACGAAGCCTTGCAGGTCATCGAACGCGTCCAACCGCGTCACGCCTACTTGACCCACGTGTGTCATGAGCTGGAATACGAGGCGACCAACGCTGAATTGCCTGACGGGGTCGAATTGGCATACGATGGATTGAGCATCGATTTGAGCTTGCCCTAGCATGCGACGGCGCGGGGCAGGTGCTCCTTCGAGGGCGTGACTGGGAGAGGTGAAGCTCCAGGGTCGGTGGCATCGCTGTGGCATCCTGGCGGTCTGCCTCAGGCGTGCGACGTACAAGCCACGGGGGTCACTTGCGCAACAAACCGGGTTGGATGTCGATGCCCAGGTCGGCGAATTCGCCTCGATCGACATGCTCCCAAGCAATGGCCCCCATGGCAGCGTTGTCGGTACACAGTTCCGGCGGTGCGAGAACCAGTTCCGCGCCGCACCGCTGCACCGCAGATTGCAATTCACTGCGCAACAAGGAGTTGGCGGCAACGCCTCCCCCCACGCACAACCGCTTCTCCCCAGTGCGCTGCAATGCCAGCACGGCTTTGCCGACCAGGCATTCGACGGCGGCTCGTTGGAAGCTGGCGGCCATGTCGCGACGGGTTTGCTCATTGAGATCGATGGCGGTGAGATCTTGTTTGCCGGGACCGACCAGGTGATAGCGCACGGCGGTTTTCAAACCGGAGAAGCTCATGTTCAGGGTGTGTGGGTCGGACAGCATGGGCCGGGGCAGGGTGAAAGCGGCGGGATTCCCCTGCGTGGCCAGGCGGCTCAATTCTGGCCCGCCGGGGTAGGGCAGCCCTAGCATGACGGCAACTTTGTCGAACGCTTCGCCCACAGCGTCGTCAATCGTACCGCCCAGGTAGGTCCACTGGCTGGGCGAGTGACAATGATAGAGATTCGTATGACCGCCGCTGACCACGAATCCGACGCACGGAAACACGCTGGTCTCCCGTCCCATCTGGCAGGCGTAGATGTGGGCTTGGACGTGGTTGACAGCCACCAGCGGCTTTTTCCAGGCGATGCACAAAGCTTTGGCGGCGGCCAATCCGACCAGCAGCGAACCGGGCAGACCGGGTTCGGTGGCGACGGCCACGGCAGCCAGCTCGACCGCTGGATCGATAGCGGATTGCTCGATGACACGGTCGATGATGGGCACGATGCGCTCCAGGTGATGGCGTGCCGCCAATTCCGGAACGACCCCATGAAATCGAGTGTGGATTTCCTCCTGGGACGCCACCGCGCTGGCGATGACGCAGCGGTCACGGTCGATGATTGCCGCCGCGGTCTCATCGCACGTCGACTCGATGGCCAGCAGGTATTCCATCAAACCGCACCACCTGATGAGGTCGACGTTGGGGAGCCGGTCGTCGGCAGATCGGCCGGGTCTGTCTCCCCGAGACCATACAGGTACTCGAAGACGTAGATTCCCGAGTCATGCCCATCAGAAAAAGCGATGTTGTAGGCATAGTTGCCGACCGGAGTCATGCGCTGGATCGCCACCGGTTGAGCTTCCGCTTTGGATAGCACTGGCAATGCCAGCGATTGGCCCGGTGACTCCTTGGCCTGCCGTTTTTCTCGACAGGTCGCGCAGGGACAAGCCTCCCGCAAGCGGTTGGCTTCGTACGTGGTCCGCATCCCATCGCTCCACACAACGGCGATGCGGGTCGGCGACAAACGCTCGATCGATTGGGGGACGATCTGGGGGGAAGAGAATTGAGGAGGATTCATTTGAACCTTTGTCAGCGTATCATGTCCTTGAATGCAGAGTTCTTCGTTGCTTTATTGTCAAAGGGAATCGATTCGGCGTAAAGGCTTCCTGCAACCGGTTTGACAGGCGGACCGGTTTGATAATGGCGCCGGGCGGTTCACGCAGCAGATTCCTAAGCCAGAGTGGGTAATCTATGGACGCATTGAATTCCGGTTACAAGACGGCGTTGCAACGCGAGTCCGAGGCGATCTGCACGTTGCCCTTGGGAGACGAGGCAGCGGTGACGGTCATTGGCACCGAGGCGATCGTTCGCGACTTGGACGACAACTGCATCCAGCAGGCAGTCAACTCGCGGTTGGCACCGGGGGTCACCGATTTGGTATTGAACCCGGATGCCCACTTGGGTTACGGCGCACCGGTCGGGTGCGTGATGGCATCGCCAACCCATATCTATCCCGGGCCAGTCGGTGTCGACATCAAGTGTTCGATGAGCCTGTTGCAGACGAACATCGACGCGGAGGCGATCGCGGATCGCGCGACGCGGCGGGAGTTGATTCGAGCCGTTTGCGAACGGATTCCGACCGGGCCCGGAAAGGGCCAGCGAAGCGTCCCCAAGTCGCGGCATGTCGATGAACGGTTGGGTTTCGATGTGGTGGTCGAGGGCGCTTCCAAGAACGTGTTGCGGCGATTGGGGATCCCGGCGGAATGGGCAGAACGATGCGAGGATGCATATCACCGCGGCCCCGACGGTACGGTGGATGCGTTGGCCGAACGGATGAGTCAGTTGCTGCGCAAATCGGTGTTGGACAAGTTTCCGGTACAGGTGCAGCAGTTGGGATCCTACGGCGGAGGCAATCATTTCGGTGAGTGCGAAGTGGTGCACGTGTCCGAGGATCCCCAGATGCAGCACATCGCGGATCGGTTCGGTTTGCTCGATGGTAAAGTCGCATTCTTGTCCCATTGTGGGTCGCGGGGGTTCGGGCACACCTTGGCGACGCGCCAGTTTCAAACGATGAAGCATCGTTTCAAGAAGGCCGGGCTGGCCTTTCCGGGAGGCGATCCCGAGTTGGTGTACGCGGAACTGGGAACTCAAGAGGCCTACGACTACTTGTGCGATATGGCCTTGGGAGCCAACTTCGCCACCGTCAACCATTTGTTGATCAACCAACTGGTCTTGGAGGCCATGCAGCAAGTTCTCCCCGGTGCGCGAGGCTCACTGGTCTACTTCATCAGCCACAACATCGCTCGACGGGAAACCGATCCCGCGGGACGCGAGGTGTGGGTGCACCGCAAAGGGGCGACGCGCGCTATGCCGGCTGGGCACCCTGAGTTGGCAGGGACTCCATTTGCCGATACGGGGCATCCCATTTTGTTGCCGGGCAATCCACGCGACGGCTCGGCCGTGATGGTCGCGCGACCGGGGGCGGTGCGAAGCCTGTACAGCGTCAATCACGGAGCGGGACGGGCCATGTCACGACGGGGTGCCAAGAGGCAACTCGACCAATCGCAAATCGATCGGGAACTGGAACAACGTGATATCCTCAGCAATTGTCGATTCTATCCGCGCGACGAGGCTCCGGCGGCCTACAAGGATTTTCAAGAGGTACTGCGCAGTGTCCAAGCGGCGGGGCTGGCCGACCCGGTTGCTCGGCTCGATGCGCGCTGCGTCATTAAAGACGGGTCGGCGCCGGATGATTGACCCCGTCGCGCGCCATCCCAGGTTCCTCGCCAGACGCCGCTGGAGGCTGCGACTCACGCAGGAGCCCGCGGGGGAGGCAGGGAGACCTGTTGGAAGGGGCGAGGAGAATTGAGGGCGAGATCCACGCACGGGAGGATAGTTCTTGGGACCTGGGGAATGGCGGCAAATCGGAGCCCCCCAGGGGCTGACGGGCGATTGTAGGCTGTTTCCGCCAGGGACTAGCGGAGGACTCTGGCAATTCCGCCGGGGACTGGCGGGCGACTCTGGGGGCTCATGCTGACCGCTTGTTAGGGAACTTGCTCGCGCGAAACCGACGCGGGTTGCAATCTGGCGGGGATGCCTGGAAAATGGGGCTCGGGCTTGCAAACATGCATGGCAACCGGGAGCCGCGGAAATGGAATGGATCGAAGAGATCGTCAAGTACATTCTGCTGACCTTCTTCCTGTTGGCCGTGATCGGTCTGATCGCAATGATTGGCGACGGTTTTCGCATCGTGCGAGCCCGATCGCTGGGAGGGACATGGCATGTCGCGGGTGCCATGACCGTACGCTGTTGACCCGCTAAACTGTGGCTCCGCTAAACTGTGGCTCCGCCGCGTCGCAGTTGGGCCCGGCCAGCCGGTCTTACCTTACCGCAGTCGGTTGTTTCCTTGTTGGGCTGGTACTCTCGGCCGAGAGCAGAGCCGGCAACCTGGTGCCACCGCGAGGAATTGGGCCGCCCACGCAGAACCCGGATTCTGTGGAAAGTTCAGGCGGCACGGGCCAATCGGCTGGACAGCCGAACCTGCGTGGCGGTGGAGCTGTCCGCTTTCGAAATCGTTTACCCCCTGAGAACAAAGCATTCCATGACTGCACCGGACCCCACTTTGGACACGAAGACGCTGAAGCAGGAGATTCGACGCCAGGCGCACGAGAACCGCCGGCTGCAACCGGACAAGGATGAAGTCAGCCGCCGCATCGTGGCTCGTTTCATGGAGCTGCCGGAATACCAGGAGGCCGGCACCGTGATGTTTTACGTCGACGTCCGCGACGAAGTGCGGACTCGACATGCCTTGCCGGATGCCCTGGAATCGGGCAAGCGGATTGTGATTCCGTTCTGCGTGGATGGGGAACTGGAGCTGTTTCACCTCGAGTCCATGGAGGAGCTTGATGTGGGCATGTACAAGATTCTGGA
>RFIQ01000607.1 GCA_003695565.1 Planctomycetota bacterium
GACCACAGAAGTTCCCATTGATGATTGAAGCGTTCGAGCGCGTCCCGCCAAGGCCCATCGTCCGGCCCCAGGCTCTGACCTAATTCGGCCACTTGCTGCAACGACATGGCGCGGACAGCATCGAGGGCCGTTGGCACATCCACCCCCAGCGTCAACAGTGTGGAGTCGACGATTTCGAAGTCGCTGGTCATCGAAGACGACCCCGCGGCCGCCGCGGGCTGGGCATCCGCCGGAACTTGAAAATACATCCACGCCATGCACCGAACTTGCTCGTCGGTCGCCTGGCGGAGTGCCCGGGCGACCAGATCGCGACAGGTCGAACGCCACGCCGCATTTCCAACCGGCGGCGCAGCGACTGCGCCCTGCCCGCCCTCGGTTAATCCCACGGAGAAACCGCCCGCGCCAAGGCTCGGGCCGGTTGCATCGCGAGGCAGATTGGGGGCCACGTTCTCGGGCGTCGCGGGGACCGGTGTCAGATTCTTACCGGGTCCCTCCTCCACCCCGGTCGGCGTTTGTTCCAAAGGGACACCCAAGGCTGCAAAGAAATCGCTGATATACCTGGGGTCGCGGGCGCGCTGCATCAACACCAGGACCAGCGCTAGCAGGAACACCATCGAGACGACACGCCGCGTCCCGGCAACCTGGGTCTGGACGCGTCGGCGGACCTGCCGTTGTCCCTCGGCCGAATACCAACGGTCTTTTCGCAATCTCACCATCGCTGTATCCCACCCCTTTGGATCACCACTGACTGGGGGCCAACGGCTGCCCCGTCGCAACCGGCACGCGCCCTGGGCCGGTGGAAGCGTTGGCGACTCCGGCCGTTCTTCTCACCATACAACCTATCTCAATTCGTTCACTCCGTGGTTCGACGGTGGCTCGATTTCCGCATCCCAGTCGCAGTTGCCGGTTGGAGGGCGGCTCCACGGAGGCGAATAATCTGAGCGACCCGCACGATCTCAGGGCCGCATGACAAAAAGACCGACCGCGCGATGCGACACCAGACTGACGGGTGGCTAGAATAGAGTCAGCCATTCCAAACCGAGGCCACCCGGTCGGCGGGCCGCTGCCGCACCGTGGTTTTCGGCCTCTGCAAGTGGTACATTGGGACCGGCCCTGCACTTATCTTCGAGCGGCATTCGGTCGCCCCAGTATCGACTCCGGTTTTCGCTAATCCCTCATTCGACATGCATCTTTTTCACCGTCTATCGCGTTGTGCTGCCGCTGCGTTGATTTTCGCCATGGCTGGCGGAACGCTCTGCCGCGGCGAGGAGCCGTACGAACGATTTCTGCAGAAGTTGCAGGACGCCCAGCTTTATGACCTGGCCCTGGCCTACCTGGAAGGCCTGCAGGATAAGCCGGGGGTCTCGGACGAATTCCGCGCGGCGATCGACTTGGAACGCGCCATGCTGCTGTACCGCGCGGCCGCGCAGTTGCCGGCCGACCACCCCGATCGAGCCAGGAAACTGGATGAAGCAGAAGCCGCGCTGCGCAACTTCCTGCAAACCAGGCCGAACCACCCGCGGCGCGGCGAAGCGCGGATGAAGCTGGGCGAGCTATTGATGAGCCGCGGCGAGGAGGCTCTGCGAAACGCGGACCCGGGGGGCCAGTCCGACGTCCCCGACGCCATTCGTTTCTACGACGAGGCCCACAAGGTATTCGAGCAGACCATCGCCGAACTGGCTCAAATACTCGACACGCTCAAAGGCGCCCGCGTCGACCCCTCCGACACCGAGAAAGTCGCCTATCGGCGGCAGATCCAACAGCAGATCCGCGAAGCCCAGCTTCTCTCGGCCGTAGCCGTCAAGGAGCGCGGGCATGCCCGCCGGGTCGGCCCGCAACGCGAGGCCGACTTGCGCAAAGCAGTGCAGATGCTGGCCGATCTCTACAGCAAGGAAACGTACCTGGCCGGCATCCGCTACTACGCCTTGTTCTACCGCAGCCAGATTCAGCGCGAATTGGGGCAGAACAATGACGCCATCGATGGATTCCAACGCATCGCCGACCTGGAGCGCGCCGACCCTCTCCGCCCGCTGCAGATGCAGGCGGTGCGCGAACTGGTGGAACTCCTGGCCGCCGAGGGCAAGTACCCGTTGGCCATCGAGCGCGGCGAGAGCTGGGTGAAGAATTTGCGCCCCGATGAGCGGGGGATGCCTGAGGCGATCGAACTGCAACTGGCCCTGTACAAGGCGCGGCTGGCCTGGGCCGAACAACTCAAGGCGCAGGACCCGGACGACCGCGTGGCCAGCCGTTTGATCCGCGATACGCGCGCCGACCTGCGATCCCTGTTGCGCGTCCCCGGCCCGCACCTGCCACGCGTACAAGAACTGTTGGCCGAACTGGGCATTCAACCCGGCGGGGACAATTCGCTGGAAGAGGTGCCCCAGGTCACGACCTTCGCCGAAGCCATGACCGCGGCTCAGGAACGTATCGATGCATCGGAGACAGAATCGCTGGCGCTGGAGGTGCTGCGCGAGAAGGGAGACGTCCAGGCCGCGCAGCAGGTCGAGCGAAAGGTCGAACTGTTGCGGCGACAAGCCCTGCAGTTGTTGCAGCGCAGTTTGGCACTATTTTCCCCTCAGGATGATCGCGACCAGCTATACGACGCGCGGTTGCGGATGGCCTTTCTGTTGTTGAAGCTGAACGAGCCGATGCCTTCCCTGGCGATTGCCGAACACCTGGTATGGACCCACCCGCGGTCCGACCGGGGATTGCGGGCCGCCTCGATCGCCTTGGGGGGGTTGAGCGATCTGCTGCGGACCGCCGGGCCGCAAGAGAAGCAAGCGCTGGCCGCCCATATGGAGCCGCTGGCCGAGTTCCTGGTAAGCAATTGGCCCGATTCCACCGAGGCCGCAGCCGCCTCGGCGGCCCTCGTCCAATTGGCCCTCATGAACAAACAATTGGACAAGGTAGAGCAGTACTTGCGACTGGTCCCGGCCGAAGGCGAGACGGCGCTGAAGTTGCGCCGCGACGTGGGTTTATCGATGTACATCGAGTACCTGCAACTGGCCCGTCAGGGCGGCGACGACAGCCCTGATGCCCGCGCCATGCGCGACAAGGCCCTGGCCACCTTGGAACCGGTGATCCAGCAGCTCCGCCCCGAAGCCATCGACGAAGGCGCCATCGAAGCGCTGAATGCCTATTGCCGTTTGCTGCTGGCCGCCGGACGCACTGACCAGGCCTTGGACCTGTTGTTGAAAGATGCCAAGTCGCCCTTGCAGGCCCTGAGCAACAAGCCGGACGCTGCCGCCCCACGCATCGCTATGGAAACCTACCGCACGGCCATCAGCGCCACCATCGCCGGCCTGACCGAGGGGAAGATCGACAACGCGCAGGCAATCGCACAAACAAAGCAGTACATCGAAGGATTGCAGCGTTTAGCGGCTCGGACCGATGACGGCAACCGGGTGCTGGCAGGCATCTTCGTGGGCCTGGCCAAGGACACCACTGCCCAGTTGGAGAACACGACCGATCCCACGGTCAAGCAGCGGTTATCCGAAGCTCTGGCGTTGGTCGCCGGAGAAGCGGCCCGATCCGAGTCGTTCAACACCCAATTCTGGGCCGTGGAAACGATCATCGATGTGGCGGACCAGTTGCTGCAGGAACGCCGCGCCGCATCGACGGCCCGAGAATCGTTGGCGCGGGCGGCGACCATCATCGAACAGATGCTCGCCAAAGAGAAGCAAACGCCGGGTTGGATCGATCCCCCCGCGCTGCAGATCAAGTTGCGGTTGTTGCTGGCCAAGGCGCTGCGGTTGCAGGGCCAATTCAAACAAGCGCTGGATCAGTTGAGCGCCGTGTTGCAGGAGAATCAGGCCCTGCTGGACGTGCAACTCGAGGCTGCCCGCGTCTACCAGGACTGGGGCGATGCCAAGAATGCCGGGTTTCACCGCGCGGCCATCCTGGGCGGCCGCCCCATCCAACCCGGCCGCAATCTGATCTGGGGTTTCGGCAAGATCTCGCAGATGACCGCCGGGAAACCGCAGTTCGAATCCCAGTTCTTCGAAGCCCGATACCAACTGGCCCGCTCGCGTTACAAGTACGCTCTCAGCTTGCAAGATCCCGAGACGAAGAAGAAAGAGCTGGAGAAGGCCATCAAAGACATTACCTCGACGGCAGCCCTGTACCCCGAGCTGGGCGGCCCAGCCATGCGCCGGAAATTCGACGCACTGCTGCGCGAAATACAGAAAGCGGCCGGGCAGGCAGCAACTGGGCTGGCAGCGGTCCCCGCGCCGGCTTCGTAGGCCGCAGCTCCGCCGTGGCCGCAATCGTGGCGGCCGGACGATTCCCTTTTCACTCGTACGACCAAGCCTATGTACCACTTCAATGATTACACGATGAACTCGGCCCAGCCGCCTGCAACCACGCCGGGCCAGCGCCGCCTGACTCGCATCGGACTGGCACTGATCGGTGTTCTGTTGGCCAACTCGCCGGTTTGGGCTCTCGACCGGGTCTATCCGAAACAAGATGTCCCGGCCAGCGGCAAGATCGTGGAGATAACGCCGGTCCAGGTCACCATCGAAGTCCGTGGCAAGAACCAGGTCTTCAAGATCGAGGATGTGCGCAAGATCACCTTCGACGGCGAACCCACCGAGTTGGACCGAGCCCGCGAGCATGTCCTCAATGAGCAATACGAACAAGCGTTAGAGGAACTGAAGAAGATCGACCTGGGAAGCATTACCTCCCCATTGATCCGGCAGGACGTAGAGTTCTATCGCTGGTACTGCGAGGGCAAACTGGGATTGACCGGCAGCGGAGATAAGGCCGCGGCCATCAAGGGCCTGTTGGCGGTAGCCAGCACCAACCGCAATACTCACCACCTGTTCGAACTCAGCGAACTGCTCGGAGACCTGGCTTTGGCGGTGGGTCAACCCGACAAAGCAGTCACTTATTACGGGATGTTGCTCAAGGCCGATTCGCCGGTCACCAAGGCGGTCGGATTGTACAAACTGGCTCAAGTCGACCTGGCGATGAACAAGCCCCAAGAGGCGCGGCAGCGGTTCGAGCAATTGATGGCGGCCCCCACCACTTCGGCTGAGATGGCCCGAGTCAAACTGCTGGCCGAAGTCGGATTGGCGGTCTGCGAGAACCTGGAGGGCAATCCGGAATCGGCCCTGCAGCGGCTGGACGCCATGGTGCAGAAAAACGACTCGACCGATTTGGAACTTTTCGCCCGCATTTCCAATGCCCAGGGGGCCTGCTACCAGTCGATGGGGCGGACGGTGGATGCCCTGTTGAGCTATCTCAAAACGGATATGCTGTTTTTCACGGACCCGGATGCACACGCCGAAGCACTATATCACCTGAAGAAACTGTGGACCGAATATGGCCAGCCGTCGCGGGCTGCCGACGCTGCGGCTCGGTTGACCCAGAAGTACGCTTCCAGCATCTGGGCCAATCGCGATTAGGGTCTGAGACCTCGCGGCCGGTCGACCGCCACCCCGCTGAAGGTGGCGCGGCTCGAACACGCTTCGAGCCTTCGTCGCAGCGCCAACCTGAAGCCATTTCGAATACTCAATTCACTCACGGAGTTAGCGGAGAATGCACATGCATCGTCGTGCCAACATGCGGCTGGGACGGGTTACCCATACCCTGTTGATGATCCTTCCCCTGGCTGCTTTGCTCAGTTTCGGAGGCCTAGCCCAGTGGGCGGTGTCTCAGGATGACGCGGACGCCGAGCTGGCCAATGAATTGGGCGGTGCGGCACCCGCCCAACCGGATGGGGCGGCCGCCGGCGACGATGCTGCTGCCGCACCGGCGGGGGCTGGCGGTGGGGACGCCGGAGGCGAACAAGACACGGGCCCCAAAGCACCTTCAAACCTGCTGGCCTGGACCTTCCAGTCACTCGGTATCGGTTATACGGTCATCTTCTTCGGGTTGTCCATCTCCTTGTTCACCCTGATCGTGATGAATCTGCTGGCGGCCCGCCAGGACAACATCTGTCCACCCGATCTGGTCGAAGGGGTGGAACAACAACTGGCCGAAGGCAACCGCCAGGGCGCTGTCGAGCTATTGCAGACGGACGATTCCTTCCTGGGACAAGTGGTCGCGGCAGGGCTGACCAAACTGGATCGCGGCCTGCCCGCTGCCATCGAAGCCATGCAGGAAGTGGGCGAGGAAGAAACGATGAAGATGGAACACAATTTGAGCTACATGGCGTTGATCGGCAACATCAGCCCCATGGTGGGGTTGTTGGGGACGGTCCAGGGCATGATCTCCGCGTTCCGCCACATCGCTACCAGCGGTTCGACACCCAAACCGGGCGAACTGGCCATGGACATCTCTACTGCGTTGTTCACCACCCTGGCGGGCCTGGTGATCGCCATTCCCGCCATTTCAGTTTACAACATACTGCGCAACCGGCTGCAGCGACTGACCTTGCAGGTCGGCGTCACCAGCGAAGCATTGCTGGAGCGGTTCCTGGGCTGATCTGCCACCCTGACACCCGCTCACCGGTTCTTCTCCGACAAAGCGACTCAAACCATGCGCATTCAAAAAAAGGATGTCAAGCAGGCGGAAGCCGATCTGACGCCGATGATCGACATGACATTCCAGTTGATCGCCTTTTTCATGGTGCTGATCAATTTCTCGCAGAGCGAGCAAAACGCTCGGGTGGTGCTTCCCAAGAGCGAGTTGGCCAAACCAGTCGATGCGCCGATCGAATACCCCATCATCATTCACTTGACCAGCGATGATGCCATCGTCATCGGGGGCGACACCATCTCCCTGGACGCGCTCCGCGTTCGCATGGCTCCCGAGATATCCCTGCTGGAGCTGGAGGGAAAGACGCCGGCCGATGCCAACATTATCATCCGCGCCCACCGCACGGCTCCTGGCGGGCGAGTCCAGGACTTGATCAATCGCTGCCAGGAACTCGGATTCGAGAAATTCGCGCTGCGCGTGAAGGAGGATCAGTCATGAAATTCCGGCATCGAGACCGTGATGACGAACGAACCGAGTTGCAGATGACGTCCATGATCGACATCGTCTTTCTGTTGTTGGTGTTTTTCGTCATGACGTTTAAGATCAGTGCCCAAGAGGGGGACTTCAACGTCCGCATGCCTTTGCAGGGCGAGGGAGCCCCCAGCGACTCGACGCAACTGCCGTTGAAACTGCGCTTGATCTCCGACGGCCGTGGGAATCTGCAAGAGATCATCCTCAACGACAATCTGTCGTTTGGCACCAACTGGCAGGATCTCCGCAACTACATCGTGCAAACCGTGGGTGCACCCTCTGGACCGGACAGCGACGATGGGCCGGAAGTCGAGATCGATCTGGATTATGACCTGCACTACGAGCACGTGATCGAGGCGATCACTGCGGTGACGGGCTATCGCCGTGGCAACGACATTGTGCGGCTGATTGACAAGATTCGGTTCGCCCCTCAGCGCTAGGCATCTATGAGCATGGCGCGAAACGATTTGACCGTGGTATCCCGGCACCTCGACGCCCTGGCGGCACATACGGTGCGCAATCGATTGGAGGCCCAGGGAATTCCGGCAGTCGTCGAAGGCGCCGATTCGCAAACGATGCTCTCCTACATCGGCCCGGCATTAGGTGGCGTCAAGGTCCTGGTTCCCAGTGAGCGAGCCTCGGAAGCTCACGCCATCCTGCGCGAAGAGGTATCGGCCGCCGAACCGTCCGTCCCCGCTTGGACCTGCCCGCGTTGCTACAGTCAGGTGGATGCCGGGTTCGAACTCTGCTGGAACTGCGGGGCGGCTTGTCCCGAGTTGGAACCGTCGGCTGAAGCATCCTCAGAGGGAACCACGGCGGAGGGGCCCCCCGAGTCGGTCTCCTCCCCATCAACTGCCCTTGATGGTGCGCCCGGCGACCCCCGGGGCGCCGCCAACACGACCGCCACTGTCGAGACGCGGGTTGCGACGGAGTTGCCCGATGAGCAAGCCCTGCACGAGGCCGTCCTCGAATCGGCCTGGCGGGCGGCCATCATCGGATTGTGCTTGCTGCCGGTCATCGCCCATGCGTACTCGTTGATGCTGATCGCCTGGCATGCCCCCAGTCTCACCGATCTGCCTGCTGCCCCGCGGAGAAAACTCATCGCCACGGTGATCATCGATGCCGCGGCGCTGGTTGGCGGCGCCCTGCTGTTGCGGCTGCTCCTGTGAAGGCAACGCAGCCGCCGACGCGCTTGCGAAGGGACGCTCCGCTGAACTGGGAACGCTGGTTCGCCCGCCCAGGACGGCGGCCATCTTACGCACGGGGGTGAAATTGTCGATGGATTTTCTTGATCCGCGAGGAATCGACCTGCGTGTAGACCTGCGTGGTTTGGATGCTGGCGTGGCCCAGCAGTTCCTGGATCTGCCGCAAATCGGCTCCTCCGGCCAGCATGTGCGTGGCGAAGCTATGCCGCAGCCAGTGCGGGCTGACATCGGGATCGATCCCCGAACGCAGAGCGCACTTCTTCACCAATTCCCACACCGCCTCACGCCGCAAGCGTTTGCCATTGCGGGACACAAACACCCAGGGCACTTCATCGGCGCAGCGGCGGACCAGTTTAGGACGCAGCAATCGCAGGTAATCGCGTATCGCATCGACGGCTCGTCGGCCCAGTGGCACGATGCGTTGCTTGCCCCCCTTCCCTTCCACCTGGCAGTATCCTTCCTCCAGATGCAAATTGGCGATCAGCAGGTCACACACTTCGCTGACCCGACACCCAGTGGCATACAGGACTTCCACGATGGCCCGATCGCGCAAGCGCAAAGGATGGCAGGCGGGGGGAGCCTCCAGGAACCGTTCGACATCCCGGGCAGTAATCGCTTTGGGAATCCGATGCCACATCCGCTGCGTGGCCAGCAATTCGGCAGGATCGTCCTGGATCACCCCTTCCAGTTGCAAAAACTTGAAAAACTGGCGGGTGGACACGATGATCCGCGAGATCGATGGAGGAGCCAGCCCCTCGCGCTGCAGCGAAGCCACGTACTGGGACAAATCATCCAGTCGCAGCGCTCGGATGGGCCGTCCATCCAGCCATGCGAGGAGGCGACGCAAGTCGCGAACGTAGGCTGCGATGGTATTCTCTGCCAGATGGCATTCTCCGCGCAGATAATTGGCAAATCGTTGGACATAATCTACTGTGGAAGAGGTGGCACGCGCCGGACGAGGGGTACTGCTGGATTGGCGATGCCGTTTGAGTTTGCTGGCCATCCCCCTGCTCCCCTGCACTACCCGCCTGCCGCGCGAACAATTCACCTCGAATCCATGGGATAATTTCGGCAAACCACAGCGGGAAACCGACTCATACCATCAGGATGTCGTATTGCAGCGTAGCCCCCGATCCGTGCTGCGGCGCACACACCAATTGCAGGAAATAGAGGAAAAGTAGCGATGAGGATTCTGGTGATCGGTGGTGCCGGTTATGTCGGATCGCACACGGTGCGGTTGCTGGCACGCAGCGGCCACGACGTGTGGGTTTACGACAACCTGTCGCGGGGCCATCCCCAGAGCGTCAAAGAGGCCGAGCTGATCTGCGGCGAACTGAGCGACCGCGAGCACCTGAAACGCGTCTTCCAGCAGCATGAGATCGAGGCGGTGATGCACTTCGCCGCCTTCGCCTTGGTGGGCGAATCGGTGGCCCAACCGGCCATGTATTACCAGAACAACGTGACGGCAACGCTGGAATTGTTGGAGGCCATGCGGGAGAGCGGTGTATGGCGCATCGTCTTCTCCAGCACCACCGCGACCTATGGCCAACCGGACAAGATTCCGATTGCCGAGACAACGCCTCAGTTGCCGATCAATCCCTACGGCTTTACAAAACTGGTCATCGAGCATGCGTTGACCGATTACGCCCGCGCCTATGGCTTCGGCGTGGCGTCGCTGCGCTACTTCAATGCGGCCGGAGCCAGCCCCGATGGCGATATCGGCGAAGACCATGATCCCGAAACGCATTTGATCCCCATCGTGTTGCAGACGGCGTTGGGACAACGGGCCCGCATCGGCATTTTCGGTGACGATTACCCGACTCCCGATGGAACGTGTATTCGCGACTACGTGCATGTGGACGACCTGGCCGATGCCCACCTGCGGGCCCTGTCGCACCTCCGACCTGGCACCAACCTGCAATTGAACTTGGGGACTGGGCGCGGTCATAGCGTGTTGGAAGTCATCCAGGCCTGCCGTCGCGTCACGGGACACCCAATCCCCACCCAGGTCGAAGCCCGCCGGCCTGGGGATCCGGCCGAGCTGGTTGCCGACAGTTCGCTGGCCCGACGCGTCCTGCACTGGCAACCACGGTACATGGATATCGAGGAAATCGTCGCCACGGCTTGGAATTGGCACCGCCGTCATCCCCGCGGATATTCGGCCGAATAGCACCATGCTCCGCTGCCCGTGTTAGGGCCGCCAGCGCAGTCGGTGCGGACCGGACGCCGCCCTCCTTCTGGAGTGCTGCCGCACATGCAAAAAATCATCATCGACCGCCCTTATCGCTTCGTACCCCCGCATCGCGGAAACCGGATTCCAGCATTCCTGGAAGCGATCCGAGCCATCGATTGGTATCTGTATTGGTTCGAAGGGATCCACACGTACGAGTTGCGCAACGTGGAGCGTTTGCGGACGAGCCTCAGGGCGCAGCGCAGCATCATCCTGGCTCCCAACCACTGCCGCTATGCCGACCCCATCGCCATGGGGTGGCTGGCCCGCGCGGCAGGTGTGTACTTGTTCACCGTAGCCAGTTGGCATCTTTTCAATCAGAACTGGCTGCAGAGTCTGGCCATCCGGTTGTGCGGTGGATTCAGCATCTATCGGGAAGGAGCAGACAAACAGTCGCTGGACACGGCGGTCGAAATCCTCGTGCAAGCCAGTCGCCCGTTGGTGATTTTTCCCGAAGGAACGGTGTACCACACCAACGATAGGCTGCATCCTCTGCTGGAGGGTGTTTCTTTCGTTGCCCGCACCGCCACGCGCCGCCGTCAGAAGGCGGGCGGCACGCCCGTCCTGATCCATCCGGTCGCCATCAAGTATGTCTATCGCGGAGATTTGCAGTCCGCACTGGAACCCGAAGTCCTGGAAATCGAGCGACGTCTGAGCTGGGAAGATCATTTCGCCGGCAGGGACTTGTTGGAACGCATCCTGCGCGTGGGGGAAGCCTTGTTCAGTTTGCGCGAGATCGAATACACCGGCGCGACGCACTGCGGCCAGCTTTCCGCCCGCCAGCAGGCGTTGATCGAACGCTTGCTGGCACCGCTGGAAAACCATTACCTGCGACGTACCTGGCCAGACCAGCCGGTGATCCATCGCATCAAGCAATTGAGGGCCAAGATCGTCCCGCTATGGCGCGAGGCCCGCGGCGCGGCGCGCGTCGAGTACTGGAACCAGATCCGCGCGACTTACGTCGCTCAAATCATCGATGCTTACGACGAAGCCTACTTGCAGCGTCCCACGCAGACGCGGGTGTTGGAAACGCTGGAGCGGTTGCAAGAAGATCTGACGGACAAGGCCCCGGTCCACCGTCCCCTGCATTGCATCATCGAAGTGGGCGAAGCGATCGAAGCGCCGCCCGATCGACTGCCACGCGACCAACCCGATCCAGTGATGGAACAATTGACAACCGCCCTTCAAGGCATGCTCGACCAACTTGCCGCCGAATCCCCGGCATGGCCAACCTCCTACCAGCAGGCTATGGAGGCGCTGCGCCAAGAGTCAGCCGACATTCTCGACCGTAGCGGCGGTTGATACCAGTGATTCGGGGGTGGCGACCGCCACCGTTTCATCTCGGTCGGTGCCGGTGGCATCGGACTGGCCGGCCGTGGCGGTGCCCGCCTCAGCTTGCAACTGCTCCAGTTCCGCCACGCGTTGCTTCAAGGATTGAATCTTGTCTTGCAGTGCGTTGATCGGGTCAGCCAACTCTTGCCAGTAATCGTCGGCGCGAAAGCTCAACGGACGGCAGTCGCTGTCCTCCGCCAAACTTGCCAGGTGCATCCGCAGACGGTAGATGGGGCCAGCGAACAAGTGGCTGACGCGCACCACATCGAAGATGGCCAGGGGCAGCAGCAACACCAGACTTGGCAACCACAGCAGGAACTGGCCGGCAAACGAACGGAACCGCTCGGCGGTCGTCAAGTCGTTATCGCTGAGAAACTCGAAGAAAGCGATCCCCAACCCCAGATAGGCCACACCGGCAAGCCAGTAGATGACGACTCGGCCAACGAGCACGCCTTGTACTCGATCATCAATCCAAACGCGTTGTCGTAGAGCCATGGTGTTCTGCTTCTAGATGTATTCAGTTTGGGACGAGATGCAATGTCTGGCCAAGGGCTGCCGCATTGACGCCGCCCGCCTAGCTCAAAGGTAAGGACTTCCCACTCAAAATAAGGCGTCAGCGGAAGAATCGAAGCTGTCGCGCGTCGCGGTCGTTAGATTCTGGACTGCGCCCAGTAAAGCCGCCACGATCAATGCCAGGATGACCGCGTATTCCACGGTGGTCGGTCCCTGGTCGTCAGCAACAAAGCGACGCCAGCGACGCATCCAACGATTCCTGCTCATGGGCGTTTCCCCCAGGTCAAATGTGCGGGAGGTGTCGCTGGGAATCTGCCATCGGATCCAGCCCGACTCCGCTTGGTGTCGGCCGGTCCAGCGGCCGCATTCCGTAACCGAAACCTTCCAGCACGGTCCGTTTGAGCATTTCTGGCACCCCAGGTGAACTTTTTCAGAGTGCCGCTCCAAAGAAACGTTAGGTTACTGAATCCCGGCTGTCGTCTGACCTGCCTTGCTTTTTGCAGGGCCATGGTGCAGGCGCTGCGGCACAATCGCTACAATTCCAACCAGCCCGCCCTGAGCCTGTGGGCGAACGGCGACCGGACGACATGCGTATTGGCGGTACATCGACGCCCCACCCCTCTCTGGCCGGAATGAGCTTGCAACGATTATGTTTGGCCCGATTCTGATTCGTGAATGGCTGGTCGCACCGCGTCGCGCCCGGTTCTACGTCCAGCGGGTGGTGTTTGTCTTGGCGCTCTTCAGCCTGGTTTGCACCGCTTGGGCCCTGATGGCGGGTATTCAGCAGGTACGCAATATCGGCGACCTCTCCCGCTTCGGCGCGTTGGTATTCCAAATCGTCGTACCGCTGGAGCTGATCGTGACGATGTTCTTGGCAGCTATCACGGCAGCAGGTTCGATCAGCCACGAGAAGGACAAACGGACCCTGATCCTGCTGCTGCTGACGCGCCTGACGAACTTTCAAATCGTGATCGGAAAATTGGCGGCCAGCCTGGTGACAATATTTTGGCTGATCCTGGCTGCCCTCCCATTGTTGTTGCTGATCGCCCTGATGGGTGGCGTTACCGATGCGCAGGTCGGCATGGCCACCGCGGTCATTGTCGTGGCCAGTTGGTGGTGCGGTGCCCTGGCGAACATGGTCGCCTTTTGGCGTGAGAAGACCTTCCAGACGCTAGCCATCACCGTGCTGACCATCGCCGGTTGGCTGGTTGCCTGTGAAGCTATCGCGGCCGACACGATTCCTGGTATCGAGGCCGGGTGGGCCACTGTGCTCAGCCCCATTCGTGCCCTGTGGTCGGTATGCATGCCCATTACCTCCACGGCGGCTCTGCCGATCGGCCTCAGCCCGGCCTTGGCCCACTGCGTACTGGGTGCAGCGGTGGCGGTGCTGCTCAGCGGCATCACCGTGGCCCGCTTGCGCGTATGGAACCCATCGCGCGAGATCCGCCCCAAGGCACCGGATCAAGATGAGGACTACGCGTTGGCCTCTGAGCCCTTGCCCGGCGCGGTCGAGGCGGCGGAGGCAAATCGGGAGCAATCGCGCGGTTGGAAAGTCCGCGCACCGCGGAAAATGTGGAACAACCCCGTGCTTTGGCGGGAGGTACGGACGTGGGCGTACGGGCGGAAACTGCTGTTCATACACCTGATCTACCTGGCCTTGTTCGCTGCCGCCATGGTCGCGATCTACTGGTCGGTCAGCACGGGGGTGGCCCTGGAACGCAGCCGATTGGCCGACGAACTGATTCCGGTGACCGCCCGCATCCTGGCTCCATTCTTCGTCGTCTCGTTGGTGATCATCAATGCCTTAGCCGTCAACTCGATCACCAATGAACGGGATGGCCAGGCATTGGACTTGCTGCTGGCCACCCAACTGACTCCACCCCAGTTTCTGTTCGGCAAGCTGCTGGGCGTGCTGTACGTGACCAAAGAGATGGTCCTGTTGCCGATTGTGTTGTGCATCTACTTGTGGTGGCAGGGAGGGGTGTCGGGAGAAAACCTGGCCTTCGTTATCGGCGGCCTGGTGGTCATGGACATCTTTGCCGCCATGCTCGGCATCCACTGCGGAATGATATACAGCCAGTCGCGGCACGCCATCGGCACCAGCCTGGGAACTCTGTTTTTCTTGTTCCTGGGCATTGCTACGTGCATGATGATCATGATGAGTTTTCGCGGATCCTTTGCCCGTCAGTTACCACCGTTTCTGGCGATCATCCTCGGTGGCGGCACGGGGCTGTATGTCGCCATGGGCAGCCGCAATCCCAGCCCCGCCATCGCTTTATCCGCCTTCGGCCTGCCGTTCCTGACCTTTTTCGCCATCACCAGCTTCATCTTGCGAAATCAAGAACTGACGGTATTCTCGGTAGTCGTCGTCGCCTACGGATTTGCCACGTTGGCCATGATGATTCCGGCGTTGAGCGAGTTCGATATTGCCATGGGGAAATCGCGCTCGGTGGATGAAGATTGACCCCTTGGGCCTGCGGCGACTGAGCTGCCGCTGATCGAATCCGTTCCCCCACCCAACTTGTGCCACGATCGGTAAGCAACCGGTGACGCAGATTCTTCCCTACTTGCCAGGCGTCTTGATCCTGCTCGGGCTGAGCGGTTTCTTCTCGGGAAGTGAAGCCGCGTTTTTCTCGATCACGCCTCTGCAGCGCAAGCAACTGCTGGAACAGGGCGGTACGGGACGCCTCGCTGCACGTTTGCTGGAGGATTCCGAACGGTTGCTGATGGGCATTCTGTTTTGGAATCTGGCCATCAATCTGGCATACTTTTCTTTGGTTTCACAAATCGCCCTGCACTCGGCTGAGACGTTGCGCAGCGAAGCAGCGGGAGTCGCATTCTCGATCGGTGGCGTGGTGTTGATCGTCGTCACCGGAGAATTCCTGCCCAAGAGTATTGCTATCTCCTTCCCCTTGGCCATGGCCCGCGCCGCCGCGATCCCGTTGGCATTCATGCTGCGCGTCGTCGGGTTCGCCCTCCCCCCGCTCAAATTTGTGACTGAGATTTCGCGCCGTATCATTTGGCCGGGTTTTCGTGCGGAGGCCTACCTGGAATTGTCGGACCTCGATCGGGCGGTGGAGCTGTCGACCGATGAAGCCCAGTTGGTCGCCGACGAAGCCATGCTGCTGCGGAACGTGATCCAGTTGACCGGCATTCGCGTGGAGGAATGGATGCGCCCCCGTTTGCAGTTCCGCATGTTCCCGCCGTCGGTCCAGCTCTCCGATCTCGGCGGCCGGCCGACCCCCAGCGGTTATATTCTGGTCACCGATGCCCAAGGGAAAGAAATCGAGGGCTACATCCGGCTGGCCGAAGTCACCAGTGACAAGGATTTGAAGCAACGCATCCAACCGGTGCTGGTCATCCCCTGGTGTGCCAGCGTCGCCGACGCGCTTTCGCAAATGCGGGACAGTGGCCGACGGGTGGCGATTGTCGTCAACGAGTATGGCGAAACGATCGGCATTTTGACGTGGGAAGACGCCATCGAAGCGATCCTCCAAGCCGCCTCGTCCCGCACGGCCCCGGAGCTGTCCAAGGCCGAAATCGTCCCGTTGGGGACCGGCTCGTGGCAAGCCACGGGGATGACCAAACTCCGACGGTTGGAACGCGTCCTGGGCCGCCCCATCAACCGAGGCGGCAGTCTGACGATCGCCGGAGCCCTGCAAGAACAATTGCACCGGTTGCCCGAAGAGGGAGACGTGTGCGAATTGGATGGGCTGCGGATCGAAGTCATCAAAGCCAATGACCGCGGCAAGATCCTGGTACGCATCGATACGCAACCGGATCCCCAGCGGCCGCCGGAGTCGGTGTCGGAGGCCCCCACCTCATGATGATCGCCATCGCTTCGACGATCGTGGGACTGGCCTTGAGCGCGTTCTTCAGCGGCAGCGAGACGGGATTCTACCGCGTGGCCCGCGTCCGTTTGTTGATGCACGC
>RFIQ01000608.1 GCA_003695565.1 Planctomycetota bacterium
ATGCGTTGACCGGTGTGATCACCCCTCGCTCCGTAATCAACGCCGTGACCAATTCGGCAGGGGTGACATCGAAGGCCGGGTTGTAAACGGCGACTCCCGGCGGTGCGATCGGATGGCCATTGGGGGCGGCCACTTCCGCTCCATCACGTTGCTCGATGGGAATGTCCTCCCCGGACTGAAGCTGGAAATCAAACGTGCTGCTGGGGGCCGCCACATAGAAGGGGATTCCGTGGTAACGGGCGCTGACGGCCAACGCGTAGGTACCGATCTTGTTGGCGACATCTCCCCGCGCAGTAATCCGGTCGGCGCCCACGATCACGGCATCGATCCGCTGGGTTTGCATGACATGCGCCGCCATGGAATCGCAAATCACCGTGACCGGGATACCGCGTTGGTGCAATTCCCACGCCGTCAGTCGGGAACCTTGCCACAAGGGACGGGTTTCATCGGCAAAAACATGGATTCGTTTACCTTGATCCTGGCAGGTGAACAGTACGCTGAGCGCTGTGCCGTATTCGGCTGTGGCCAACCCACCGGCGTTGCAGTGCGTGATCACGTTGGCTCCATCCGGAATCAACTCGGCCCCCCAGCCGCCGATGGCATGGCACATGGCTCGGTCCTCGTCGTGAATCCGGCGTGCCTCGTTCAGCAGACGGGATGGCAGATCGGCGGTATCCCCGGCTTGTTCCGCGACCTGCCGCATGCGATCCAGTGCCCAGAATAGGTTGACCGCTGTCGGGCGGCTGGTGGCCAGATAATCGGCTGCTTCCAACGCCGCCGCAGCGGAAGGACCGCTGCGTTGAGAAAGCACGATTCCGTAAGCCGCGGCGATACCGATCGCCGGGGCTCCGCGAACGCGCAGCATCTTGATGGCTTCCCACACCGTGGGCACGTCGTGGCACTCGATCCAGCTCAGGTCGGTTGGCAATCGCGTTTGGTCGATCAGAACCAAATGGCCGTCGGTCTGGCCCTCCCAGCGAATGGCCGCTGGCGCCGACGTCGATGGGGATGCAGCCACGATATCTCCTTTGCACTATTTGTTTTGGAACGGAAGTTTGCATCCGGCATTCCGCAACCAGCCGGAATACCGAGCTCGTTCGATGACGTTGGACAACCGTGATCGGGCTGGCGCAGGGACGATGCAAGCCGCCTGCCACCGGGGTCGGACTACGATTTTACTTCCGCCGGCGACGGATCTTCAAAGGGCAGGTCGAACGTTTCAGCCACCGCTCGATTGGTTACCTTGCCCGCCATGATATTGGCTGCCGTCCGCAAAGAGCGATTCTGCAGCGCAACCATGGGGTCGCCGTAATCGGCCAGTTTCACCACCCAGGGAAGCGTTACATTGCACAGCGCGAACGTGCTGGTTCGCCCCACCGCCCCGGGCATGTTCGTCACGCAATAGTGCAGCACATCATCCACGACGAAAATCGGGTTTCGATGCGTTGTCGGATGGCTGGTTTCCACACAGCCTCCCTGGTCGATAGCCACGTCGATGATCACCGAACCCGGTTTCATCAATCGCAGATCTTCCTTCCGCACCAGATGCGGCGCTTTGGCTCCCGGGATCAGAACCGAACCGATGACCAGGTCCGCCAATCGCAACTGGTCACGGATCGTGTGCCGATCGCTGAACAACACGTTTACATTGGGCGGCATGACGTCATCCAGATAGCGCAGGCGATCCATGTTGACGTCCAAGATGGCTACGTCCGCTTGGAAGCCCGCTGCAATTTTGGCGGCGTTCGCTCCCACCACCCCTCCACCCAACACCGTTATGTGGGCGGGTGCGACTCCGGGTACACCGCCTAGCAAGATGCCCCGTCCCTGCTGGGGGCGTTCCAGATACTTGGCCCCTTCCTGGATGCTCATGCGCCCAGCCACTTCGCTCATCGGCGTCAACAAGCTCAACCGACCCCGCTCATCCTCGAGCGTTTCGTAAGCAAAACAATACGCGCCGCTGTTCAACATCGCTTCGGTCAAATCACGACTGGCCGCGAAGTGGAAATAGGTGAACAAGGTTTGCCCGGCACGGAGCAACGGATATTCCTCCGGCTGTGGTTCCTTGACCTTGACCACCAGATCGGCGATGGCGTAGACGTCCTCCAGTCCCGCGACCAATTCGGCACCAGCCTGCAAATACGCGTGGTCGGGCAATCCAGACCCCAGACCGGCCCCCGCCTGGACATAAACCTCATGGCCGTGGGCCCGCAGTTCCTCGACTCCCACCGGCAGCATTGCCACGCGGTATTCATCCTGCTTGATCTCTGCTGGTACACCAATTTTCACGCCGTGGTTCTCCTAACATGCGATTTGAATCGAGGTTGGAACCTGGCCCGAACCCAGGCGGCCGACTGGCTGGCACTGCTGCCAACCTTGGTCGAATGGGCCGTCCAGACGAGGTTCTCGGCGGGGGATAACGCCCCATGACCGTTTCGCAAATCGTTTCGCGCTTGCCCCAATATTTGCTTCAGTGTACCAGCCCAGGGGGACTCTTGCCGATATCCTGTGCGGCCGTTTTGCCTGCGGCGGTGAGTTTTTTCTGCCCGCCGCGAGGGCGGCCCACACGGAGTCATCTACCATCTTCGGTTGGGGGTGAGCCGCCGGGCGCACTCTCTGCCAACAGGCCGTTGAAAAGCGCCGACGCGGCCCGAGCAATGGCCCGCGCGTCATGGTGCGCATCGAGGTGCTGGTCGCAGCGCCGCCAGTCGAACTTCATCGACGACACCTGGTGTTTGGCCGCCCCGCCGCTCAACGCACCGGCGTCGTGCTGGCG